>CAZKYD010000045.1:14378-17322 GCA_964556875.1 uncultured Alistipes sp. | reverse complement strand
ATGGCGGCAGAATGCCAACGCTATTCTACCATCGGGCTACTCCCCTCGCGCGAAAATGTTGAGAAAGTAAACAAACATACCTCCATGCTCACCTCTATTATAGAGGAAGTAAGCTACTGCTACGTTTCCCCTACATCGTGCTATCGTAGCGACTTTGATCCTTCTGTCGAAACTATTGCAGAATATCAACATCGCAGCGGAATATCCCGAAAACTTCATCGTGCGATATTTCGACGCGCCCTACTCGATGAAACGCAGGATGTAACCTCAACCAAAAAGCTAAACTACAATTAATCGCAATAGCGAATCATACCATGCTACTCTCCAAATCATTTCTCCCCACTGCTCTGAAACGCTACGTCGTGAGCGTTGCTGTATGTTCCCTTTGTTTGGCTACCGCTCAACAGTTAGCAGCCAGAATTATTGAGCCTGGTCTTTCAATGAAAATTGAAAGGGCGAGTCAAAGTAAACAGGCCCCACAATCGCCAATGCAGCTTGACGACAGCGAAGGACCCGATGAAAACTATTACCCCGCAATTATAAAACTCACCAACGCCACAGACCAACTGCCGGAAGGAGTAACCGAACTTTATAGACGAGATAAGCTCGTATTAGCCTATATCCCCGAAAGTCTGCTCTCGGAAATTGACGATATGGGCCAGGTGCAGAGAATCGAAGGGGGTATCACCAACGTGCCGTCGCTCGACCGCGCTCGCCAATTCGCAGGATACCCTAACGTTGAAACCGGACATGACCTGCCACAGATTTATACCGGTAAAGGTGTAGTGACCGGACTTGTTGACATCGGTTTTGATCCTAAACATATCGCCTTTATTGACCCACAAACCGGGGAATCTCGAGTAAAACTTATTACCAACTACGGCAACACCCCCGACGATATCACCCGCCTGACGACTCCGGAGGAGATTGCCGCATGGCCGACCGACAACTATAACGAATGGCATGCCACCCATGTGGCCGGGATTATGGCCGGAGGATATAAAGGTTCACCATATTACGGCATAGCTACCGAGGCCGATATTGTAGCTTCCACCAGTCCACTCTACAATGCCTTACTCCTTGCCGGCATGGAAGACATTATCGCCTACGCTAAGAGTGTTGGCAAACCGGCAGTAATCAATCTATCGGTTAGTGACGCCACCGGTCCCCACGATGGGACATCGCTATTTTGTCAATATCTACATCTCTTAGCCGAGGACGCTACCATCTGCATATCCGCCGGGAACGACGGCATCGGTCGAGGGTATTGGTCAGCAAACTTTAGCCAAGACGGCCAAGCCACAGCCCAATCCGTTGCCGATATGCCATCGTGGAGTCCTGCTCAAGTTGAAGGTTATATCGACGTTTGGAGCCAAGATACCACACCTCTACAGTTCGGCATCCTCGTCTACGACTGGCAAGCCCGCGAGATTGTTTATCAACAAGATTTCCCGGAAATCACGGCCGATGACCCGGAAGTAGAACTGAGTATTGACGATTTCTCATCCTATCTTAACGGCACTGTAACCATACAAGCCGAAATTAATCCCGAAAACAATCGTTTCCGAGGGCTCACCTATGTCAATGTCAAAAACAACACCTTAGACGATGGCTCCGTTTCTACCCAATATATTGTAGCCTTAGTAGTGAATGGAAACACCGGACAGAAAATGACCGCATATTCATCATCATCGATGCGCTTCGGCAACATTGAAGGATATCCCAATTTAGGATATGTAGGTATTGACGGTTCGATTAACGACATGGTTACCGGCGACGGCTGTATTGCTGTTGGAGCTATGACCTCACGCAACACATATCCAATGCTTGATGGCACCGAGCAAAGTGGTGCCTACACCGAGAATACCATCTCCGGGTTCTCCTCATATTGGTCAGACAGCCCAACCGGGAAACTGCCCGATGTTGTTGCCCCTGGGACATATCTAATCTCAGCCATATCTCAGCCATATCTTAACAACAACAGCTCCACGCTCTCATTATGCAACGCAGTGAGCACCGTTGACGGCACCGACTATTATTGGCGTACCGCCTGCGGCACATCCATGTCGTCGCCCTTCGTAGCCGGCGTTTGCGCCCTGATGTTACAAGCAAATCCCGATGTTTCCCCATCAGAAATCAAAGAAACTATAATCTCCACCCTAACTACCCCTACCGATAAGGACAACGCTCAGTGGGGGAAAGGAATCTTAAATGCCTACGACAGTCTCCAAGCCATACTTGCCAAAGGAGCCATCTCGTTTCCAAAAGACAGCCTTCTGAACAACACCCAATTACCCACAGTAATATCCGCCGATCAGCTATTCTCATTACCCTTTAGTTTTACGCTTTACAACCTGCAAGGCCAAGCGGTGAATCCGGCAACAACAACCCCGGGATTATACATCATCCGCACAGCCACAACCGCCTCACGCATACTCATACGATAGCGCTTCCTCTATTTGAGCCCCAAAAGATGCCGAACACCGCCATGGTATTCGGCATCTTTTTTTGTTTTCAAAAACTGTGACAACTCTTGTCACAAAAGCGAAAGAGTATTTCCCGCAAAAGTTATGGTCTCTAAACGAAGTATTCGTAATTTTGCTTCGGTCAAAAACAGACCGGAGTCCCACTCTCTATGATTCAAATTCAAGCGCGTATTACACGCACAATCATAACCAGTAGGTAGAATTTAGATAAATGTCAGACAAATAAAAATGGATTGTAGACACATATAGGTATGTTTTAGTAGATAATGAATTAGATAGACTAGGCTCCGGAATAACCTGTGAAGGCGACCGGAGTCGCCTTTTTAAAGCGCCCCCCTCTCGTCGCACCAAGATTCCCAACATCAACTTTCCGCCCAAGAACTTTCTAAAGTTTCTTGCGCAAAGTCGTAATACTTCATATTTTTCATTAACTTTGCATTAGCTTAGTTGCCAAAACA
>CAZKYD010000045.1:0-14278 GCA_964556875.1 uncultured Alistipes sp. | reverse complement strand
GTCGCGAAAGCTAACCTTTACGAGCCATTATCATTGCTCCCACAGCGATTATAGGTATTGCGACAACATCTATAGCAACCACTTCCATTCAAAATATTTTGCATTTTCTATTACAAGTTGCCAATGATTTTCAGTATGTGATTTAATAGCTGGGATCCGAGGGGGATAGGATTTTGAATATTGGGTATTAATAAGTAAATTTGCAGTAGAAATTTATTAGAAAAAACTATTAGGCTTGTGATATCAAGCCCATCAAAAGATACCAATGAGCGACGTAATTCAGCTTCTTCCCGACTCGGTGGCTAATCAGATTGCGGCCGGTGAAGTTATTCAGCGGCCGGCTTCGGTCATTAAGGAATTAGTAGAAAATGCTATCGACGCCGGTGCTACACAGGTGAAGATTATTCTACGCGATGCTGGGAAGACTTTAATACAAGTGGTAGATAACGGATGCGGGATGTCGGACACTGATGCCCGATTGGCGTTCGAGCGTCACGCTACCTCAAAAATCCGCCAGGCTTCCGACCTCTTCGAGCTCCATACAATGGGGTTCCGCGGTGAGGCCCTCCCCTCGATAGCTGCCGTTGCTCAAGTTGACTTGCTGACTATGCAGCGCGATGCCCAGCTGGGTACACATCTCGAAATCGCTGCCTCTAAATTTGTCAGCCAAACGCCCGAGGCTTGCACTCCGGGCACAAACCTTTCTGTAAAGAATCTATTTTTCAATTTTCCGGCACGTAGGAAATTCCTAAAAAAAGACGCCGTTGAGATCGGGCATATCACTCGCGAATTTGAACGCTTAGCACTGGTTAATCCGACGGTTGAATTTGAGCTATATCATAACGATATTAATCTATATCAGCTACTCCCCGGCACACTCCGCCAACGCATAGCCGGACTGTTTGGCAAAGCTATCGACAAGCAACTCATCCCCGTAGAGACCGAAACCCCGTTGGTAAAAATCAACGGCTTCATCAGTCGCCCGGAGTTTGCCCGCAAACGTAATCAGCAGCAATTTTTCTTTGTGAATGGGCGCAATATGCGTCATCCTTATTTCCACAAAGCCATACTCAGCTGCTACGAAGAGCTTATCGACTCCGAACATCAGCCCAACTATTTCATAAACTTCGATGTCGACCCACAAACTATCGACGTAAACATCCATCCCACTAAAAGCGAAATCAAGTTTGAAAACGAACAGCCGATATGGCAAATTCTTTCGGCCGCCGTTCGCGAAGCTTTAGGAAAATTCAACGCTATCCCTGCCCTTGATTTCGACCAGGATGATGCCCCGGAAATTCCGGTGTTTGACCCGAGGATGGGCGGCAACTTAGAAATAGACTTAGACAGCTCTTTTAACCCCTTCGAGACCTCCACGCCTAAAGCTAAATCGGAACTCGACAGCAGCTCTGAGTATATCAATGCTGTTGAAGTGCCCTCGAGATTGACCACAGGAACCGCCAGTCGAATCGGGTCAACAGCCTCATCCGGCGCAACTCATAGTTCCAGCCTAAATCGCCCATCCCATCTTAACGATTGGGACAAACTCTATGCCGATTTCCAGGGGGCTACAAACCCCATCGCCAACGGTAGTGCCCCAACGCCGGAGAGCTTCTTATCAGCCCATACCGATCTGCCGGCGGCTATCGGCGAAAGTGCGATAAATGCCCTGCCGGGAATGGAGACCGCCACACCCTCTGCCGGAGGCATGTTACAACTTGCTAACCGCTTCTTGGTGACCTTCGATCATAATGGACTGATCGTTGTTGATCGCCATCGTGCCCACGTCAAGGTGCTCTACGATCGTTTTTTACACCAATCCGCCACATCGGTCGGGGAGACGCAGCAAGTGCTGTTTGCAGAGCTAATCGAATTAACCCCTTTACAGAAAGGCACACTCGACAGCATCGCCGACGAAGTAAAAGCCCTTGGCTACGAACTGCAATTCTCGCAGTCGGTTGACGAAGGAATCTTCCGCTGTGAAATGACCGGTGTACCGGCCGTATTAGGTAACGCCAATGCGGCTGAAGCATTGCTAAAAATTATTGATGACGCTACAGAAGAGACCGCCAAACCGCAGTCGGATATCCATTCACGCCTGGCCCTTTCATTAGCACAATCAGCCGCTATCCGAGCTAATCAGACTCAGCAACCGGCCGAGGCTGAACGCCTGCTGGCCGACCTATTCGCGTTACCGGATCCGGCATACACCCCCGACGGGCACCCCATCATTCTTCAGCTTCCACTCTCTGAAATCACTCGCCGCCTGTCATAGAGAAACGACGGACCTACGGTTAAATAACGTATAACAAAAAAAGAATAGAGGTTGCGCCAAAGTGTGACGCAACCTCTATTCTTTTTCGTATCTATGAACGCTTACTCAAACAAATGAGCGTAGCGAGCAATTAGCGCATTCAAGCGAGAATCCTTACGAATCGGTGCGAGCGACATACGCCCGGTGTTGGCTGTTGTTATTTCGTAAAGATTACCGTAACCAAGTTTCAGTGCATCCTCTAATTTTGCGAAAGCAAGATCGTTTTCGCCTGCCTGAGCATAGACGCAAGCTGCGATATACGACAGATAACCATCAGTATTACTATAGTCGCGACACAGATTTTCAGCCCAGGTTTTGGCCTCATCCTTCTTGCCGGTAAACGCCAATGCAAAGCCACGACAACTGCTTACTGCAGCCAATCCCGATTCAGGAGTATCCTCGGTCAGCGAAACAATGCGGTTATACAGCGACTGGCTACCGGATGTCTGCTTCATGCCATCAGCGAGAACCCATGCGCGATACATATAGTTGCGCATATCTTCGGGTTTATCGATAATCATCTCGGCATAAACATCGTTAGCCGCAGAGTAATCTTTCACAGCGAAGTCAACAAAGCCCTCAAACTGTTTGGTCGATACCGACGAATCGCCGCTCGCAGTTGCTAACTTGATGTTTTTCTGAGCCTCATCGTTTTTGCCCATAGCGTAATAAATGCGCGCCTTGGTAGTATAATACTCGGCATTCTTTCCGCCATCCATCGAGATCGCCTGATTGACATTATTTAGCGCTTCGGAATATTTGCAGAGCGCCAACTGGCATTGAGCCATCGAGTTATACAGCCCGGCGTAATTATACATATTCTGGTCAATCAGCTTATTATAATCAGCCAACGCCGTCGAAAAATGATCGTGAGCCTGGGCGATAAAACCGCGGATATAGTAGAGCATACCCTGCTGCGGAGCATATGAAATTGACGTGCTCAAGCCAGACATTACTGCCGGATAATCTTCATTAGCCAAGTTGATCAGCTCCTGGAATGCACGAGGATTGTTATCAATAGAAATTGACATCAAAAGGTCGGTAACCGCTCCGGTATTATTGTTCTGCATCTTACGAACCAACGCACGGCGGATATAGATATCGCTATCTGCCGACATCATATCGACAGCACCATCCATATATTCCGATGCCAATCCGATATTATTTTCCTTTACAGCCACACGAGCCAAACCGGTCAGCGCTTCTACGCTTCGGGGATTAGTGGCACGCAGACGAGTATAGTCGGACTTGGCTGCAGCATAATCGCCCAATTCATACTCTTCGTTAGCCTTCTGATAGAGCGCCATGAACGAAGTTGCATCCAGTTCGTAAGCCTTGGTAAAGTCGGCCAACGATTCTTCATGCTTCGAAAGCATTTGATAGATATCCGCGCGCAACATATACGACTGGAATCGCAAGTCGGTATTCGCCTCGGGCGCATATTCAAGCGCTTTGTCTATATCGGCAAGCGCACGCAAATATTGATTGAACTTATAATACTCGTTGGCACGGCGGAAATAGATATCGGCGTCCTTCGGATTATTTTTCAGTTCCGAAGCATACACGTCAAGCATAGCCTGCGTAACAGGATTGTCGATTGTCTGCTGAGCAGAAGCCGCAAAAGCGGTAAGTGAAACGGCAAGGAGTGATGCCTTTATGAACTTATTCATGTTACTGATAATTACCGGATTTAGACCTAAATATTGGCGAAAGGTTTAACCGCATTTTAGCGAATAGCATTTACGGCCATGCGCAACGTTGTAAGTTTCTCTAACAGAGCGGGGAGCAGGTCGAGACGCAACATATTTGCGCCATCACTTTTCGCTACGGCGGGATTCTGATGAGTCTCGATAAAGATACCATCACAACCTACAGCAATTCCGGCGCGAGCTACGGTCTCAATCATCTCCGGACGGCCTCCGGTCACTCCGGCTGTCTGGTTCGGCTGCTGAAGCGAGTGAGTAACATCCAAAATTACCGGGCAACCATTCTGCTGCATCTCGGGAATACCGCGATAATCAACAATCAGGTCTTGATATCCAAAGGTTGTGCCTCGCTCGGTGATTGCTACATTCTGATTTCCGGCATCACGCACCTTCTGAACGGCATGTTGCATCGCCCCGGGTGATAGGAACTGTCCCTTCTTAATGTTGACCATCTTACCGGTCTCTGCAGCAGCTACCAGCAATGTGGTCTGACGGCAAAGGAATGCCGGAATCTGTAGCATATCTACATATTCGGCTGCCATAGCTGCCTCCGGTTCGGTATGGATATCCGTAACGGTAGGGATTCCAAAAGTCTCCCCTACTTTACGCAGAATTTTCAATGCTTTTTCGTCGCCAATACCGGTAAAGGAATCGATACGCGAACGGTTAGCCTTACGATAACTTCCCTTAAATACATACGGGATATTAAGGCGAGATGTAACCTCTACAACCTTTTCAGCAATTTCGAGAGCCATATCCTCCCCTTCAATCACACATGGGCCTGCCAATAGGAAGAAATTTCCCGTAGCCGACGATGCGAGATAGTCGGGTAGCGACTTATAAGAGCTGAAAGAGGTTGACGAGTTTGTTGTATTGTTAACCATATTATGAAATATAGGTAGGTTTTATCCTTGGATTAAAATGGGTCAGGAGCTACACGTGAGTTTAGCCTTTAATCTGCGCTACGATGTGGAAGGTTTCTATAGCGGTGAGGGCTGCCGTTTCCGTACGCAAACGCGCATCACCCAGGGTTACCGGCACGAATCCGGCATTCAACGCCATCTCGATTTCCTGTGCCGAGAAATCCCCTTCTGGACCAATCAGCACTACCGTATCTTGTCCCGGGCAATATTCACGACTCAAAAGCTTACGTTCTCCGTCATCAACGCAATGAGCTATAAACTTCTGAGGATAATCTTTAAATTCTTTGATGAAATCGGCAAACGGAGTCATTTCGTCAATTTGAGGCATAAACGCTTTTAGGCTCTGCTTCATGGCCGATACTGCCGTCTTCTCCAAGCGCTCTTGCTTAATTTCCTTACGCTCGGAATATCGACATAGCAACGGCACAAAGCGGTCGAAACCCACCTCTGTACCTTTCTCAATCAGCCATTCCATACGGTCCATATTCTTAGTGGGGGCTACAGCCAGCACTAACTTGCCTGACCAATACAGCGGCAATTGACAACGTTCTACAATTTCAACCATCGCACGTTTGGGATGAGCATCTACCAAACGTACTGTAAAAAGGGCGCCGCGCCCGTCAACAACCTCGAAAAGGTCGCCGACCTGATGGCGCAGCACTCGAATGCAATGCCCCGATTCTACTTCGGGCATCACCGGATTATTTTCTATGTCGGGACAGAAAAATCTAATCATTAGCTTTAGCAGGGTCCTTAAAGATAAAGTAGAAGAGCACAGCAACTACCAAGGCATATCCGGCAAAGATAAGCCATGTTGTCTGCCAATCCCCTACCAACACACCGTCAGCCCAGTGGCAATAATGGTTGACAACCGCACCGGCCGAAAGTGTACCGATCGTTGCGCCGAGACCATTGGTCATCAACATGAACAAGCCTTGAGCTGAGGCTCTAACTGAGGAGTCGCACTCCTGGTCGACATACAGACCTCCTGATACATTGAAGAAGTCGAATGCCACACCATAAACTATGCAGGAGAGGAAGAACAAAATCACACCGGGGAATGTCGGCGATCCTACACCGAACAGACCGAAACGGAGCACCCATGCCGACATCGCCATCAGCATTACGGTCTTTATACCGAAACGCTTCAGGAAGAAGGGAATCAAAAGGATGCAAAGCGCTTCGCTAATCTGCGAAATTGAAACCAACATCGTTGCGTTATTCGCAGCAAAGCTGTTAGCTACAACCTCATCAACGCTACTCTTGAAGCTTGTCAAGAACGGGCTGGCAAAACCATTGGTAACCTGCAGCGACATGCCTAACAGCATTGAGAACAGGAAGAAGAGAGCCATCTTGCGCTGCTTAAACAGTTTAAACGCACTCAGGCCAAACTGCTCGGCGAGCGACTGCTTCGGTTTTGCTACAATGCGACAGCTCGGAATTGTGAAGCAATATAGGAACATCACAACGCTCAAAACGCCTGACACCAAGAATTGCATATATGTATACTGGAACTTAAAATCACTCTGGCCGAGTGTGAAGCCCAGCGAGCCATTCTCGTATGTTGCACAATTTACGAACCACATGGTTACAATGAAACCAACTGTGCCAAGCACACGAATCGGGGGGAAGTCCTTCACCGTGTCGAGGCCGTGATCCTTAAGAATAGTAAAGGCAACAGTGTTCGACAATGCCAATGTCGGCATATAGAACGCTACACTAATAGTATAGATCGTAATAAATGTAGTTTTATCAGGCATTTCCGACTGCATACCCAACACACACAGCGCAATCATTGCCAAACCGGCAACCAAATGGCAGATGCCCAACAGACGCTGAGGCTGGATAAACTTATCAGCAATAATGCCCATAATTGTAGGCATAAAAATTGACACGATTCCCTGGATAGCATAGAACCAGGAAATTTCACTTCCCATCCCTGCTTTTCCGAGGTAATTGCCCATACAAGTAAGATAGGCTCCCCAGACAGCAAACTCCAGGAAGTTTAATACAGCAAGACGTGATTTTATGTTTCCCATTTTATTTAAGGGTTAAGAATTTTCCTTTGACAAAAGTAATAATTTTTTTTGGGCTATCTAACAAACTCCGTCTTAATTTGTCAATAATTATGTAACTTTGTAGAAACTTATTATACCCGAAAGCTATGTCATCGCAATATCGTCCATACACCTTCGATCGTGTAGTCCGCCTTCTGATAGGTTGTGCCATCTTCGTATTTATCATCTGGCTGATAAATCTGCTGAAAGATGTTCTGCTACCATTTTGCGTTGCATGCTTAATCGCGTATATTTTTGAACCGTTTGTTCAGTTTAACCGCTCGCTGCTCCATCTGAAAGGTCGCATCGTTGCTATCTTTGTTACTCTCTTCGAAGCAATATTGCTGTTTAGCATACTCCTTTACTTTTTTGTACCATCGATTATTGCCGAATTACACCATGTTGCCACCCTGCTAAAAGAGTATGCAAACTCCGACGTATCTATACAATATTTACCCCCACAGATCCATGATATCCTCCGCACAAACATCGACTTTAACGAGATTGCGCGCAATATGATGGAGCAGAATATGCAGAGCATCATCAACAAATGCCTTACAGTTGTCCATCAAGGGTTTAACGTAATATTGGGTATAATAGCATGGCTAATCGTTTTCCTATATGTAATATTTATCATGTTGGATTACGACAAGCTGATGAACGGATTTAAGCTAATGGTGCCGCCACGTTTTCGCCCTATGGCATATAAAATCGGCAACGACATTAAGACATCCATGAACCATTATTTCCGCGGACAAGCACTTATAGCTTGCGTAGTCGCCGTAATATATTGTGTCGGCTTTTCGCTCTGCGGACTCCCATTGGCGATAGTGCTCGGTCTTGGAACAGGCGTACTGTTTATGATCCCTTATTGCCAATATCTTACCATCATTCCTGTCACAATCCTCTGCCTGGTAGAATCGTCGACCGGCGGCAGTTTTTGGACACAATGGTGGGAATGTGTAGCCGTATTTGTTGTAGTTCAGATCGTTGCCGATCTGATCCTAACCCCGAAAATTATGGGTAAAGCAATGGGGCTCAATCCGGCTATCATCCTGCTGAGCCTTTCCATCTGGGGATCGCTCTTTGGCGTCATCGGCATGATTATCGCATTACCTCTGACAACGTTGCTGCTCTCTTACTATAATCAATATATTATTCAGCGTAGCGCCGAAAAAATCGACGCAGAACCAAAGGATAAGGCCGACAACTCAGCAGAACCAATTAAGGAGTAACCATCTCATTGACACCCCGAAATTAGTGCCATCTCGAAAGAAATTTTGGATTTAACAGAAAATTATTACCTTTAGGTATTGTAAGGAATTTTAAGTTTGTTTATCTTTGTAGCATAATTTTAACAACCGTATCTAACACACGTCAATCATACTTTGCTACAGAAAACACTACATATCCTTAATCCATTATTTCACAACGTAATGAGAAAACTACTTTCTGCTTTTATCGCGCTGTGGCTAGCCAATATCGTGGCTTTTGCTGCTCCGGGCGCGTTTACGTCAGTAGGTATTGTTGTAGATGAGGCTAATGAGCCTATCACTGGTGCAACAATCTCTGCAAAAGGAGGAAAAGCACTCGGCGTCACTGACATCGATGGCAAGTTTAAGGTTCAGGTTCCGAATGGCACCAAAGACCTGGTAATTAACTTTATCGGCTACAAGCAGCAAGCTCTGCCGGCAACCCCCAACCTGGGCACCGTTGCCCTCGAAGTTGAGTCGCAAATGCTCGCAGATGTGGTTGTAACCCAATCACTGGCGCGTACCCGCGAAACGCCTGTAGCGTTATCTCAAATTAATGCTGCAGAAATCGACTTCAAGCTCGGCAACCAGGAATTCCCTGAAATTCTGAAGACCACTCCCGGTGTGTGGACAACCCGCGAAGGTGGTGGTTTCGGTGATGCCAAGACCAACATGCGTGGTTTCAAGAGCGCCAACGTTGCCGTTGTTATCAACGGTATTCCTATCAACGATATGGAATGGGGTGGCGTTTATTGGAGCAACTGGGCAGGTCTGAGCGACGTTGCAACATCAATCCAGACTCAGCGCGGTCTCGGCGCAGGTATTCTCTCATCCCCCTCTATCGGTGGTACAATCAACATCACAACTCAAGGCCTCGACGCTCAGAAGGGCGGTTCAATCTGGTATGGCATGGGTAATGATGGCATGAACCAGATCGGTCTGAAAGTTTCAACCGGCTTGATGAAAAACGGTTGGGCAATCACCCTGTTAGGTTCTCGCAAATGGAGCGATTCCAACTACGTTCAAGGCACTTGGTATAACTCCTACAACTACTTCGTAAACATCTCTAAGCGTATCAACGACGCTCATCAGATTTCGTTCACCGCATTCGGTGCTCCGCAGACCCACGCTCAGCGTTCTTCTTACGACGGTCTGACTATCGAAGGCTGGGCAACCATCGCAAAGCAATACATGAGCGGCGAAAGCCAGTATCGCTACAACCCCGCATTCGGTTACAGATCTAACGGCGAAAAGACTACAGGTGCAAACCTCAACCACTATCACAAGCCTCAGATTTCACTGAGCCACATCTGGCAGATTAATGACAACTCATCTCTGTCAACCGTGCTCTACGCTTCGTTTGCTAATGGTGGCGGTTACAAAGGTATGGCCCGTTCAACAACCTACAACGGCCAGGCTATCAGCAGCGACACATGGTATGGTTGCTCAAGCGGTGTGCTGAACACAACCTTCCGCAACTCCGACGGCACCTTCGCCTACGACCAGGTAGAAGAAATGAACCGCAATTCAACAACCGGTTCAAACATGGTTGTTGCTGACAACATCAACTCCCACGTTTGGTACGGCTTGATTTCAACCTATAAGCACTCTTTGCTCGACAATAAGTTGAACCTTACCGGCGGTATTGATATGCGTTACTATAAGGGTTACCACAAGGCTGAAATCGTAGACCTTTACGGTGGCGACTACTACATGGACGACACTTACCGTTCACGCGTACTTGCTGAAAACTCAGCTATCTACAACAAGACCAACACAGCTTGGGTTTACCAGAAACTCGGCGTTGGCGACGTTGTTTACCGTAACTTCGACGGTGTAACCCACAACGAAGGCATCTTCGTTCAGGCTGAATACTCTGCTCTCGATCGCGCCCTTAACCTCGTTGCTTCAGGTTCACTCAACAACGTTGGCTACCAGCGTATCGACCACTTCTACTATGACGAAGAACATTCTAAGAGCCCTTGGAAGAACTTCATCGGTGGTTCTGCTAAACTCGGTGCGAACTACAATTTCGACCGCCACAACAACGCTTTCTTCAACGTTGGTTATATCAGCCGTGTGCCCTACTTCAGCAGCGGTGTATTCCTGTCTTCTCAGAACTCTAACATGGTTAACCCGAACCCGCTGAATGAAAAGATCTTCTCATTCGAATTAGGCTACGGTTATCATTCGCCCATCTTCAGTGTAGACGTTAACGCATACTACACAAAATGGTACGACAAGACCACATCTCGCTCGGTAACCCTCCTCGGTGCAGCAAGCGGCCAGTATGGTTCATTCAATATGTCAGGCGTAAATGCTCGCCACATGGGTATTGAAATCGCTGCCACATTCCAGCCCACCAATTGGTTCACCCTCGAAGGTATGCTCTCTCTTGGCGACTACATCTGGGATTCAAATCCTATCGGTTACTTCTACGATGCTAACGGTTTCCCCTTGGCTTCGCTCGACGGCACCCAGGCATCCGGCATTATGGCTGAAGACCACCTCTCAGCTCGTCTGAACCAGAAAAATGTTAAGGTCGGTGGTTCTGCTATGACAACCGGTGCAATTACCGCAACCTTCCGTCCGTTCAAGGGATGGCGTGTTGGTGCTGACTGGACCTTCAATGCTCGCAACTACTCCGACTACGAAGTAACAGCTTCTAACTTCAACCCCGGCACCGATCTTACAGTTGCTAAACCTTGGAGAATTCCTTGGGGCAATCAGATCGACCTCTCTGCAAGCTATAGCTTTGACATTGCAGGCCTCAACGCTCGCTTGAGTGGTAACGTCTACAACTTGTTCAACTACCACTATGTAACAACAGCTTACAACAGCATTTCTGATGAAGGCGAATGGGATAGCGCTTACCGCGTATTCTACTCATTTGGCCGCACTTATGCTCTCAAGCTTCGTCTTAACTTCTAAAAACAGCAATCCAAATGAACAAAAAGATATTTCTTCCAGTAGTGGCTCTCTGTAGCCTTGCCGCTCTGACGGGTTGCGATGAGAATGATTGGAACAACAAACTCGACGGTTTCGATTCCACATTCAATCCCACCGAAGAAAAGAGTGTGGAATACACCTTGACTGACGCTGACTACGCTTCTATCGCAGCCAACGCCACCAACAAAGCTCTCGCTGCTGAAGCCGACGCTTCGCAAGCCCTCAGCGCCTTGTCGAGCAACAAATATTTCACCGACAAGATTACTGCTGACCAGTATGTACCGGCATTCCTCGCCTCTACATCCTCTCCTTTCTACACCCTGACCGATGGTTCTTCAGTCAAACTGACCTACAACGTTGCTGTCGGTCTGCCCGACGAAGTTACCGAAGCTGCCGGAGCTACCCAGCTTACCGTTAGCTCTGACTACTACAAGACTTCGGTATGGGAAAGCGACGAAAATTATATCGACGCTTTTGCTCCTGAAAATCCTGCATCAAAGTTCCTCCCCAACTTCTTGAAAGCAAGCATCGCTAATCCTACCGAAGGTCAGTATGCGATCGTTTCTTACAACGAAGCTACTCAGAACCCCATCTTCGGCGGTGTTGAAACCGGCGGAACTACTACAGAATTCACCCTGTCGAACGTTATCGGTGACATTGCTGCCGGCGATGGCGTAACCATCGATGGTGTTGTTGCCGGAGCCTGCACATGTGGGTTCGTGCTGACCGACCAGGGTGGTTCGATCTTCGTCTACATGGGTAGCAGCTACGACATGACCACCTACCCCGTAGGCACACAGCTCCACCTCGAAGGCTCTGCAACCTCTTATAAGAACAACCTGCAGATTGCAACCGGCTCTGAAATTACCGTAATGGGCACACAGGCATACACCTACCCCGCCCCCGTAGTTTACGATGGTGCAGCTCTTGACGCAGTTCTTTCACGCCCGGCCGACCAAACTGCTATCTACGCTACAATTTCCGGTAATGTAGTTCTCTCAGGCACCAATATCAATATCGAAGTTGCCGGAGCTGAAACCGCGAAGGGCTCAGTTTACTATCCTACAGATGCGCAGCGCGAACAGTTTACCGATGGCGCTACAGTTAAGCTCACCGGCTGGTTCATCAGCATCTCCGGTTCACGCTACTGCAACTTCATCATTGACCAGCTCGAAGTTAATCCTTCAGCAGCCGCTATGCGTCGCCGCGTTCCGAGCCGCACAGTTGCCGCCCCCGTACCCTCTACTGAATACAACGCCGTTTATCAGTGGGATGGTTCAAAATGGAGCGTTCCCGCTAACTTCGTAGTTCTCAATCCTGCCGACTATACCGCAATGGGTCTGAGCTACCTGTCAGCCCCCAACAACTATCTGCCGACCTTCCTGAAACAGAAATATCCTTATGCTCAGACCGACGACAGCAAGTTCGTTCTCTATCGCAGCAGCAACACGGCATATTCATGCTCCAACTATGTATTCAACGGCTCTGAATGGGTACTCAACAATGGTATTGAAACTCAGACCTCTCAGTTTGTACGCTCCGGTGGCAAATGGATGTTCGATCCCAACTTGACCATTACTCTACCAGCCGGTAAGAATCAACCTGCTTCAACTACTTACTATCAAGCTTGCGTTGATTGGGTATATGAAAACAAGTGCGTTCCTCTGGGCGACACCTCTATCAAGTCTGGTGCTTACTGGGTAACCTCTTACGGTAACAATGAATACTATAGCGGTGCTTCAGCTTATCAGGGCAACGTAGACCTTCGTCCTGCATCGGCTCGTGCTCAGTACAGCGCCGGTTGGGAAGGCTACACAGATGATGAAATTGTAGCTCTCATGGAAGAACGTTTCGCTTATGAAGTGTTCCCCGCAGTATTGTCGCAGTTCTATCCCACAGTTAAGCCCCTCGATGGTTTTGATGTAATCTACACCCTCAACTTCTACGCTTACAACGGCTCTAAGACTCTGCCTTGTAAAGCCGAATTCAAAGTTGTTGCTCAGGGCCAGTTTGAGTGCATCAGTGCTGAATGGTTTATCACTGAATAATCCGACCTCCTCGAAAGCCATCATTAGCGCATAGCTAATCCGTAGCTTCTACCTTAAATAATAACTCTGCCAAGTCTACTCAATTGAGAGATTTGGCAGAGTTTATTTTTTTGACCTATACTTGGCTTGAGATAACGTTCGCTCAGTTAGAACGTTGACGCATTATAACGAGAACTACGGCAATAATCACCAGAATCATACCACTCACAATTCGCGGCGTCAGCACTTCGCCAAAAGCAAACGTCCCGATCACCACGGCTGTTACCGGTTCAAACGCTCCGAGAATTGCCGTTGGCGTAGAGCCTATCGCTTGAATTGAGCCATTCGTACACGTAAACGAAATTACCGTCGGAAAGACTACCAAGCCTATCACACATCCCCACAGCTGCCAACCGGGCAACGTCGGGAACAAAACCCCATCGCTTGCCACGATGCGTCCGAAGAACAGAAACAAACCGAAAATCAACACATAAAACGTAACGGTGAGCGATGCCACACTTGCCAAGCTCGTCCGGTTGATAGCAACAATATAAATAGCGTAACTTAGCGCCGATGCAAACACTAACAGCGTGCCGATCAAGCTAACCGTAGCTCCATCTCCTCCGCGCATCAGCAAAGTAATGCCGAAAGTTGCCATACAGATACTGGCTATCATCAGCTTGCCGGTACGCTCCTTAAACATTAGTGCCATAATTACCGCCACCAGTATCGGATATACAAACAACAACGTCGACGCAATCCCGACATCCATATAGCGATAACTCATAAACAATGTCAGCGACGACAGCGCCATCAATCCCCCCTGGATTATTAGCACTATCAACTGATTCCAACTAACCTTAAAGCTCCCTTTGCGCATCAAAATCAGTAGCCCCATCACCGGGATTGCTATCAAATATCGCAGAAACAGCACCGTGTCAGTTGTCAATCCGGCTTTATATAAAGGAACGGCAAACAGCGGATTAGTGCCATAACTTGCAGCAGCAATAATCCCGAGCAGTAAGCCTTTTAATCGAACATTCATTTGC
>CAZKYD010000044.1:0-17437 GCA_964556875.1 uncultured Alistipes sp. | reverse complement strand
GGGGGCAGCGTTGCTTTAGAGGAAGAGGCAGTCGGACTATAAGCCGGGTTATGTCGGAGCGTGGGTTTCGCTAAGCCCGAAGGCTTAATGACCTGACGCGTCCGGTTCGTCATTTATCTATGCCGGATGTTGCCATCTCGGCTAATTGGAGGCTAAAAATGTCTCCGGTAGCAGTCTACCCTCCGGCAACGGGCGAGCAACCCTTAAATGCCGGTTTACTTGACCTTGCAACCCATAAGACGTGCGGCATACCATCTCACAATAGTACCCGGTGGGCTCTTACCCCGCCTTTTCACCCTTACCAACGGCCGAGACCGCAGGCGGTTATTTTCTGTCACGTTGTCTCCACGGTCACCCATGGCTTTCCGTTAGGAAGTATGGTGCTCTTTGTTGCCCGGACTTTCCTCCGACGGCGTTTCAAGAAACCCGCCGGCGACGAACCGTTCGGCTGCCTCAAAGATTTTGCAAATTTACGAAAAAAACATTGAACAAACGCTGTTTGCGGGATTTTTCTGTTTGGGTGATTCGTGGCTCAGAATATCAAGGCTATGGATTTGCAGGAAAGTAGCATATTCTGGGCTTTTTTAAGCAATATAATTATTTTTCTTTAGGAAAAACTTGCAAGAGTCCTAAAAAGTCTGTAGATTTGCGATTGCTGAACCATGTGAACTACTTACTACCTGAAAATGTAATCAGTTCTACCAAAAGTATAAGCCTTAATAAACAAAATGAAAGTATTAAAATCTACCCGTAGAGGTATGGGCCTTGCTGCCCTGATTGCATTAAGTGCGTCCCCTCTTTTATTTACGTCATGCAGTAGCCATGAAGATCCTATCAATTCAGAGTCAGAAACTAATGGCTTAACCGAAATCAGTCTTGCCAGCAATGTCGTTAATGGCAATGCTAACGAATGGGCATCAAAGGCTAATGTCGCCTCAACAGAATCGTCGTCAACCTCGACGACCGATGTAACGAAAGTTCATGCCTCGATCAACAACCACGCAACGGAAGCGAAGATGTATGATCAAGACCTGAACGCCTCTGACGATGCTGAAAAGCTCTTAAAAGGCACAACAAGAATGTTCTATCCAACCACCGGTGAAAACGTCGACATCTATCTTTATAATGGCGGCAATTGGGAAGCCAGTGGAGATGTCAAGTCAGGTTCCACCCTCACCGTTACAGCTGAGGCTGATCAATCGGCGACCTCCGGTCGTGATACCTCCGATTTTATTTTCGGACAGGCTATCAACCAGCGCACTAAAGAAAGCGTTGAAGTCACCATGTATCACATGATGACTCAGTTCGATCTTACCGTTAACGTTGAAGAAGCTACAAAGGCTCAGTTCGGCGACCTTAAGATTACTTCAATCGAGCTGAATAATCTGGCTACTTCTGCAACTTACACCATCAATCGCGACAAAGATGCATATGAGATGACTCCCGGTTCAACTACCGGCAACTTCACCATGTTTAAGAGCTCAACTGGTGTTGCTCTTAGCAGTTGGGAAGCTCCCACGGACGGTATCGCAGCTATCTTCGTTCCTCAGTCTGTTGCCGGTAAGACATTGACTATCACAACCAGCGACAACAAGACATTCAAATATACCTTCCCTGAAGGTATAACCTTTGATCAGGGTAAGAAGTATGTTTATACCATCAGTATCAGTGGTATGGAGCTGAAAGTTACCGCCAAGGTTGTTGACTGGGACGTACAAGATAACGTTGATATCGATGCCAGCTACGACGTCGATTAATACATGGGCATCTTAGTATGCAAATATAACATAAGAGTCCACTGGGCAGCGACGTTGATGCGCTGCTGCTCAGCAGGACTCTTTTGTTTGTTATTTTTGTCATCGTGTGCCGACAATAACGAAGATTTTTCCGATACTTCGGCTACCGGCAAAGAGCTTCAGCTGCGAGCTTGTTGGGAAATGGAGCCGGAGATGGTAAGCAGTAGAGGAACCACTGAAAACGTGTGGCGCGGTAACGAAGAAATTACTGTGACCGCCGGGCAGAATTCTAAGCCATATCTGGTTAGCGCCGACGGAAGCCTGACGCCCGGTAGCGATGGAGCGCTTTTTTGGACTGCTACCAATCAAATGCTCGTATCTGCTTATTATTCGCCTATCGAACCGATTTCTACGCATTTCCATATCGAGGAAGACCAAACTCAAACTGTCAATAGCGCTACAGCGTTGACAAATTTCGACCGGAGCGATGCGCTTTATGCTCCGCCAATCAGTGTAAATTATGGAGAGACGGCAGAACTCGCTTTTCGCCATTTGGCAGCGTATGTTGTAGTCCATGTAACGGCTGATAGCGATGAAGGAATTGACGATATGTCGCCTGCAACTATCCTATTTAATAATCAACATATAGAATCGGGAGAACTCAGCACCGACGGCACTGTAGCACAGCGAACAACAGCCGGCACTAAGACAATTATCCCGGTCGAATTAGAAAGCACTACCGAATTCAAGGAAGCAAAGGCATTATTGGTGCCGCAACGTTCAGTTGGTTTTACCTTCATAACCGTATCATTCAACAATGGCTCAACCACTTACAGCTATACCCCCTATAGCTCCAAACCGATTAGCCTGGAAGCCGGAAAGAAATATACCTTCAATCTGTTGCTAACGAAGGCCAATTTAGTGTTGAAAGATGAAGAAGTTGTTGATTGGGATGTAACCTCTGAAACTATCAAGTCGGAAGCAGATGATTCGGAGGGAGATGATTCGGAAGTAGACGATACCGAAACAGACCTATCTTTATGAACTACATACAGTTAATGACCAGCCTTTTATGTCTCGGAAGTAGTATGCTTCTGAGTAGCTGCACCGACGCTGATGACCAACCGGATTTATCATCGGAGGTGGCATTGCGCATTGAAGCGAATCTCAAAGGATATTCAGGCGGAAGCCGAACGCTCGATGTAGATTACACTACGTCTTTTAGCGTCGGCGATGATATGGGAATTTTCGGTATACGTAATGGACAGGTAATGGAAGGCGTTTGTAATGTAAGAGCCGTTTATAATGGTTCTCATTGGACTACTGAAGCGCCAATCAAGAATTACTCTGATGTCCAGTATTTCGCCTATTCACCCTATAAAAGCGATTTACAGACGGCTGACGTAATGAACATCGACGACATTATCCCTCAATTGAGTGTACCCACGCAAGGCACCAGTGACGTAGATGAATATAAGGCTAACGACTGGCTCGTAGCAGGGTCGGGAGTGGTGAAAGAGGATGTGCTGAAATTTACTTTTACTCATGCCTTTAGTATGTTGGAGATTGTGCTGCCTCGCACCACCTATAAGATGACGGCAAAAGATGGTAGCGGCACATTGCCAAATTATTATATCCCCGATGCAGAGCTAACATCGTTTTCAGAGGCAGGGTTTCAGATGTGTGAGGCTTCGCTGAATGCTTATCGCTGTCTTGTGCCCGATGATGCGGACGTTTCTGTTGCCGGAGGTTATACTGCAGCCGATGGAAAGATACATAATTTCAGTTATACCTTGCCGGCCAATACGTTGAAAGCCGGCCAATGTCATAGTGTGGTGGTTGATAGGCAAGACGAAATAGACTTTTCCTATGAAAATGGTGATTTCTTCTTGTCTGATGGCACGCTGGTGTCAAGAGCCGACGGATTGACAGAAGAACAGAAAAAGCAGTGTCTGGGCGTTGTCTTCTATATAAATGGCCAGAACGTAACGATGGGAAGTGCTGAAAAAGAGATGCTTAACGAGATGGGGGTAGGTGAGCACGGCTATGTAGTAGCCTTGCGCGATGTCTACGATCCGAGTACCGGCTTGGCTCTTAGCAACAAGATGTGGGGCCCGTTGATTGATGTTGAAGGCTTGGAAAACGGAGAAGGGATGGAGTCATATTTTGCCGACTTCAGCGGTCTGGATAAGACTCAAAAGATGGATGCCGCCGCTTTGGCTACCGGAGATTATACGAAATATGTATCTTACGGAATATCCCTTTTTAATCAGACCCTATCGACGCCGAGCCATTCAACCGGCTGGTTTCTCCCCAGTATTGGGCAGTGGATTCATATGTTAGAGCAGCTCGGCGAGGAAACCATTTCAATCTCAGATTTTTCTCAACATTCATGGTCGACCACCGGATTGTCGTTTGAATATAAGTATAAGAACTTGGGGCAGACAGTTATCAATAATAAATTGTCGGCAGCCGGGGCAACATACGATGCCATATCCGGGAACTATTGGAGCTCGGTAGAAGCAGAAGCCGCTTATACTCTTTTTGTATATTTCGGCTACAATGCTTTTGATATCTACGAGTGTCATAAAGGAGACTCATCTAAGCGCATCCGCTGCTTTTTCGCCTTTTAGGCGAGGGAATATTTGGGGAGTTGGGACTGCAGCCCCGACCACAGTGGGATAATTGGCTATTTAATGTGTATAAAGAAAGGGATTTTTCGGAACTTGGTTAATGTTTGTATTATTGCCGTTTGATTTTGGGGAATGTTGTAACTTTGCCAGGTTTTCGCAATGGATTAAGTGTAAAACACATATTTCATCAAGCATATTATAACAAAGTATACGATAAATTATTACAATGAAACTAACTAACATGAGTCACAAAGGGATGGCTATGCGTTCCCTTATGGCCTTAAGTGCATCTGCTTTCTTATTCACATCTTGCAGCAGTCATGATGAACCCCTCAATCCCGAATCAAACGACGGTTTGACCGAAATCCGTTTGGTAAGCAACGTTCTGACCGGTAGCTCGGCAGAGTGGGGCGCACAATCACGTGCAGCATCAACCTATACCGCTGTTACCTCGGCTTATGCTACAATCAACGACCACACTAACAACAACCAGTTATATGACCAGTCATTAAGCTCGAACACCGCCGGGCTTCTGGTAGGTAATACTTCGATGTTCTATCCCATGTCAGGTAACAATGTCGACATCTACCTCTATAATGGTGGTAGCTACTCTGTTGATACCAACACTAACGATGGTAAGATCAAGGGTGGTTCAAAGCTGAATGTTTCTGCTCAGACTGACCAGACCACAATCGAAAATCAGACAGCCTCTGACTTTATCTTCGGTCAGAAGATTAACCAAGCGCGCACCTCAAGCAACGTAATGGTTGATATGTATCACATGATGTCGCAGTTTGGCGTAACTCTTACTGTAGAGGACGGTACACAAACTCAGTTCCAAAATATTAAGATTACAAAGATTGAATTGACCGACCTTGCTACTACTGCAACCTACACCATCAATAGCGAAAATATCGCCAAAACGATGGAAGCTGGTTCTACAACAAGCAACATTACTCTGTTTGAGAACACTAACGGCGTTGCATTGAAGGATTGGAATAGTACAAAAGGCTCAGAACTTTGCGCTATCTTGGTTCCTCAGAGCGTAGCAGGTAAAACTCTTAAGATTACTACTGACCAGACAAACTCTGACCAGACCGCTAAGACATTCGTTTACACATTCGGCAACGGCGCCTCTTTTGATCAGGGTAAGAAGCAGGTTTACAAGATTACCCTTACCGCTATGGGTCTGAAAGTTACCGCTCAGGTTCTTGACTGGGATGTTCAAGCCGATGTCACCGGCGAAGCTGGCTACGACGTACCCTCTACCGCTGAATAATGCGCATCCAAGCATGCACATATAATATAAGTCAATGCTGGGGAGCATCGCTTTTGCGATGCTTCTCAGCTTGCCTTTTATTTACTCACCTCCTTACGGCATGCACCGACCGCAATGCCGATCTGCTCGACCAAGACTCAACTCAATGGCCGGCACTGCAGCTGTCGGTACAATTAGGCGCACATAAATCCAACTCTGTAGCTACTTATGGGACGGCAGATAATACCTGGTTCGGCAATGAAGAAATCACGGTTACAGCCGGGGATCGATCTCGACCATACCTTGTGCAGAGTGATGGTAGCCTTACTCCCGGTTCTGAGGGCGCACTCTTTTGGACAGGGCCTGACGATATGAGTGTGTCGGCCTACTATTCTCCGGTTGAAGCGATTACAGATCATTTCCATATTGAAACCGGTCAAAATCAGACTGTAGACAGCACTACCGGTCAGACCAAATTCGACCGTAGCGATGCTCTTTATGCGCCCCCGACAACCGTAAAATATGGCGAAACGGCAAACCTCATGTTCCATCATCTCGCAGCGTATGTAATTGTCAATATTACGGCGGATAGCAGTGTGGAGATCGAGGATATGTCGAAAGCAAGTATTAAAATTTCAAATCAACACATTGAATCAGGTGAGATCAACTTGGCTGACGGCACTGTAGAACAACGAACTACTGCCGGCACGAAATCTATCACCCCCCTCTCTATTGGTAACAGTGGCACATACAAGAAGGCCAAAGCCCTATTGGTTCCGCAACGACATTCAGGTATAACTTTTGTAACCATCACTTTTGATGGCGGTTCAGTAATTTACAGTTATATCCCGACAAAAGCACAACCTATTAATTTAGAAGCAGGCAAGCAATATACGTTGAATTTGGTGTTAACAAAAAATCATCTGGTATTGAATAGCCAGAAAATTAATGATTGGACAGTAATATCCGATGCGATAACATCAACAGAACGTGACTCGTAAATACAGCTCTATTTATGAACTACACACATCTCTTTTCACCGGTTTTAATCCTTATAAGCATCTTCGCTTTGAGCAGTTGCTCTGACGACCTGGCTCATCCCGAACAAACTACCGACGGCACATTGAGCATTGATGCCGTATTGATGGGGTATGATGACGGCGAAAGTCGTACTATCGACATTGATTACACAACCAGTTTTACCGACGGCGACGATATGGGGATTTTGGCCATTCGCGACGGTAAGGTCTTGAGCGATGTATGTAATATACGCGCTTTCTATAACGGCTCGAATTGGGCAACTGACAAACCGATTCCGAACTATTCCGGCGCTAAATATATCGCCTATTCTCCATATAAGAGCGATTTGCAGACCGACAATATCACTACCGTTGACGATATCACTGCGCAACTTAGTGTGCCAGAGCAGGGAACCTATGACAAGGCTGAATATCTTGCCAATGACTGGCTTGTTGCGGGGAAAAGCTCCATTAAAGAGGACGTGCTGAAATTCACATTTACCCATGCCTTCGGGATGTTGGAAATTATTCTGCCACGCACCGTCTATAAGATGTCGCAAAAGGATGGCAACAGTACACTGCCTGACTATTATATTGCCAATGCCGAGAGCTATTATATCTCAGATGGCGGATTTAAGATGTGTGAAACCTCGCCGAACGCTTATCGCTGTCTTGTGCCGCCAAATCAAGATATTCATGTTTATGGCGGATATAAAAGCCCCGATGGGAAGATTCATGATTTCACCTATAAACTCGAAGCGAACGCCTTACAAGGTGGTGAATGTCGCAGTGTTGTAGTCGATGAGCAAAAAGTAGTAAACTTTTCGTATGAGCAGGGGGATTTCTTCCTAGCCGATGGCTCATTGGTGGAGAAAGACGCCAAGCTGACCGATGAACAGAAAGAGCAGTGTATCGGCGTTGTGCTTTACACTAATAGTTCGAGCGTGGTGATGGGCGAGAGCGAAAAGAATGCCCTTAATGATATGGGAGTTGGCACACATGGCTATGTTGTGGCGCTTCGCGATGTTTTCGATCCGACTACTGGAGAGACTCTCAGCGGTAAGATGTGGGGGCCGCTGATTGATATCGAAGGGTTGGAGAATGGTACCGGTCTCGAGGCATATCTGACCGATTATAGCGGTTTGGATAAGACTATGGAGATGGTTGCTGCCAGCCAGGCTTTAGAAGACTATTCAAAATATGCCGCTTACGATGTCGCTCTATTTAATCAGACCGTTCCTGCTCCGAGTCATACCACCGGCTGGTTTATCCCCAGTATAGGGCAATGGATTCATATGCTGCAAAAATTTGGAAATATATCTCTAACAGCCGAAGATTTTAACTCTCATGCTTGGTCGGACCAAGCGCTATCGTTTGAGTATGTCTTTAGCAAAAGCTCAATACTAACTAAAGTCAACAATAAGTTTGACGGTTCAGGAACGTATGATGCTATTTCCGGTTCTTACTGGACTTCAGACGAAGGGGAAGCCGCATATGCTTTCTACGTAAATTTTAGTAGCTATGCATTCGATATATTCGAGACGCACAAGGGTAGCGGATCAAAGAAAATTCGCTGCTTTTTAGCGTTTTAAGTATCAAAGGGGGAAAGTTTGGCTGAAAAAGGTGGGGCAAAGTGATAGGAATAGAGTAATTTTGCTGTATGAAGCGATTGTTTTTGTTTAACCCGGAAAACGATATTGCGTTAGGCATGGGCTTGCAGAGAATCACGCCTCCACGTCAGGCTGCGTTACTCCATCGCGCCGGTGCGATGCTACCGGCTTGGCTGGGGGACGCCGGTGATTTTGTTTTTGTAGAGCAAGCCGATTTGGAAGCGGCACAACGCTGGCGCGTCTCAATAGGGGAGCGGTATGGCATTCAGCTGCCAACTCCGATATCGGAGATAACTGCAGGGAATGCGTTTTTCCCGGAACCCTTTGGCTGGAGCTACGACACTATTGCGCAATTTGAGCGACTGGGTGTGGCTCCTCAACTATTAGCGGCGCAACGCGTACGGATGGAACAGCATCGCTTATTATCGCACCGCCGATCTGCGCTTCATTTGCTGCAATCGCTTCAGCAGCATGGGGTAGAGTTGCATCAGTCATTGCCCGTTGAGGCAAACTCGATGACGGCAGTGGAGCAGGCTGTCGGCGAATTTTCCGAGGCGTATATCAAGTCGCCATGGTCGTCGAGCGGTCGAGGCGTCTTCCCGGTATCAATCGCAACCTTGGCTATTTCTGCTGATAGGATTCAAGGAATTATTAATCGCCAAGGGTCGGTAATGATAGAGCCACAACTGCCGAAGCTTCAAGATTTTGCAATGCTGTTTAAGGATGGCGAATTCGAAGGATATTCCTTGTTTTTTAACTCTACGGCAACGAATTATGGTGGCAATTTTGTAGCGTCAGATGAGCGAATTTTAGAACGGTTATCTCAATGGGTAGCTCCGGCTATGGTTGAGGCGTTGCGAAAGGAGGTCGAGCAGGCGCTGGCGGCTGTGCTGGGTGATGAGTTCCGTCACGGGTGTCTGGGGGTAGATATGATGATTTGCGGAAGGCCTGACGAGACGCCCTGGATAGCCCCATGCGTGGAGATAAATTTAAGGGCCACGATGGGATTCGTGGCCCGTGGGGTATATCAAAAATTCGGTAGAGAAGGGGTGATGTCAATTATGCCAAAAACTGCAACCGGTAGCCTTGGCACCGGGGTTGACCTTACTCCTGAGAATCCGTGGTTTTCGTTCCGGTTCTGCGAACAAGCTTGACAACATTCTCAACGTGATGGGTGTGGGGGAACATGTCGACCGGACGGACGGCTTCCACTTTGTATTTTACATCTAATAGAGCCAGGTCGCGGGCCTGAGTTGCAGGGTTGCAACTTACGTAGACGATACGTTGGGGCTCAGCATCGAGAATTACATTGACAACGTCGTTGTGCATTCCGGCACGTGGGGGGTCAACGATCATTACTTCCGGACGGCCATGCTCGGCAATAAAGTCGGCTGTCAGAACATCCTTCATATCGCCGGCAAAGAAGAGCGTGTTATCCAAGCCATTAACTTCAGCGTTGAGCTTCGCATCTTTGATGGCATCTTCAACGTATTCAATACCAACAACTTTGCGCGCCTGGCGAGCGATGAAGTTGGCAATTGTGCCGGTGCCGGTATAGAGGTCGTAGACGAGTTCATCCCCCTTAAGGTCGGCAAATTCGCGTGCTACTTTATAAAGATTATATGCTTGACGCGAGTTTGTCTGATAGAACGATTTCGGGCCGATGCGGAAACGCAAACCTTCCATCTCTTCTTCGATGTAAGGACGTCCGGAATGGAGCTGAATGTCGAGGTCGGCAATGGTGTCGTTGGCTTTTGTGTTGACAACATACATCAAAGATGTGATTTCTGGGAACGAGTTGCGCAGGTCGTTGAGAACGGCTGAAATAGCTTCTGGATTCTCTTCGCCGAACGAGAGCACTACCATCACTTCATTGGTTGAGGCGATGCGAATCATCATTGTACGGAGCAGACCAACTTGGTTGCGCAAGTCGAAGAACATCAGATTGTTCTCTTTCGCGAATGCCTTGACGTGGAGGCGCAAGCGGTTGCCAAGATCGTCCTGCAGATGACACTTGTTGATGTCTAACACCTTGTCGAACGCTCCGGGGATGTGGAATCCGGCAGCATCACGGTCGGCGAATTCTTCGCCTGAACGCATCTGCTCCCAGGTGAGCCATTTTTTGTTGGAGAAAGTATACTCCATCTTGTTGCGATATTCGCGTGTTTGCTCCGAGCCGAGAATCGGAGTGATTTCCGGCAGTTCGACCTTTGCAATACGGCGAAGCGCATCTTCAACTTGCTGCTGCTTGGCCTTCAATTGTTCGCTGTAGGGAAGATGTTGCCAACGACAACCGCCACACACACCGAAATGCTCGCAGAAAGGTTCTACACGCATTTCCGATGGCTTAACAAGGCGTTCGATATGCCCTTCAGCGTAGGAGTGCTTTTTGCGGTCAATTTTGATATCGGCAATATCACCGGGGGCGCCATAAGGGATAAACACCACCATATCGCCATAACGGGCGATGGCATTACCTTCAGCTGCCACTGTAGTTATCTCAAGTGATTCAAGTAAGGGAAGTTCTTTGCGTTTACGAGCCATATTCAATGGATATTTGCCGGACCATCCGGGCTATTCAGACTACAAAGTTACGACTTTTCCGGATTTATCTCTTGAGGGAGGCGAGGAAATTTGCTATTATTGTTGGACCGGAGGTGGTGATGATGCTTTCCGGGTGGTATTGAACGCCATAAAGGGGGAGGGTGGTATGGCGAAAGGACATGAGATTGCCGTCGGGATCGGTGGCTGTGGCTATAAGGCATGTGGGAAGAGTAGCGCGATCTACAACCCATGAATGGTAATGACCAACAACGATTGGTTGTGGTAGATTTCGATATAATGGGTCGTTGAGGTCAACATCTTTTAGTGTGGATTCGTGGCCATGTAGCGGGGTAGGAAGATTTCGTAGGCGTGCTCCGAAGAATTGTGCTAATGCTTGAAATCCAAGGCAAATACCGAGCATCGGGATGGAGGCGTGGTAGCGTTGGATAACGTCCATGAGCATGCCGGCAGCTTCGGGTAGATCCGGTCCGGGGGAGATGATGATGGCGTCGTATCCGCTGATGTTTTTTAGCTTATCGTCATCATTGCGCACAACATCAACCTGTACGTCAGCAATCTGACGAACAATCTGCACGATGTTGTAAACGAATGAATCGTAGTTATTTATGATTAGAATTTGCATGCTCATGATAATTTTGTGCGAAGTTACGTCATTTTATCTTCAAAACCTCATAATAAAGCCGTAAATTTGTAGCCTAATACAGATCGAATGCGAATAGATGTTACAAATTTGCAAGCATTAATGAATGATTATGGCCGTAGTCGTAAGCCATTTGTTTTTGCTGTTGATTATGAGATGCGTTATTGCTTGTTGTTTGACGATCCGCTACACTGTGGCGAGATTCGTTGGTCTACGGAGATGGCAAGCAATAGTGGTGAGATTGTTGAAGAATCCGGGGAATCGGATAACAATGGCTCCATTGGGCAATCTACAGCTGCGCCCAGATTAACCATCAAGAACGCCTTGCCATTCGATGAATATGCTCGGAAATTTGCAGTTATCCGCGATGGGCTATTGCATGGTGATAGCTTCCTCGCGAATCTTACGGTAGGCGTTGAGGTTGAATGTAACCGATCGTTTGAGGAGATTTATGATTTATGTGAAGCAAAATATAAGTTGCTAATCCCCGGTGAGTTTGTCTGCTTTTCGCCGGAACGATTTATTCGCATTAAGAATGACAGAGTCTACGCATATCCGATGAAGGGCACGATTGATGCTTCAATTCCGGAGGCTGAGACGGTGCTGATTAATGACTATAAGGAGCGTTGCGAACATAATACGATTGTCGATTTGCTGCGAAATGATTTAAGCATGGTGGCGGAAAATGTGCGTGTTAGCCGTTTTCGCTATGTGGATAGAATCAAGACGCAGAGCGGCGAGATTCTGCAAACGAGCTCAGAAATCGTAGGAGATTTGCCTGCCGATTGGCATTCAGTGGTTGGTGACCTCGTGTTCCGGCTATTGCCGGCAGGTTCGATATGCGGAGCGCCGAAACCGGCAACGGTGAGATTGATAGCTGTAGCTGAGCAGTCGGATCGTGGTTGGTATACCGGAGTGTGGGGATATTATGATGGTGAGAACTTGGATACGGCGGTTATGATTCGTTGCCTCGCTAATGAGGGTGGAAAAACCGTTTCTCATAGCGGAGGCGGCATAACGGTTAATAGTTGTGCTGAAGATGAATATAACGAAGTATTACAGAAAATCTATTTGCCGATAAAATGAACTCCCAGCTCTTTATAGAAACAATGCGTGTTGTCAATGGTCGAATCGCGAATCTTCAAGACCATTTAAATCGTATGCATTCAACCGTCAAAGAGACCTTTGGCAAAGATATTCAGTTCGTTCAGATCCATGAACTGCCTGTTCCCACTGATGCCGAGAAATGTCGCATTGTTTATGGAGAGCATATCCAAACTATAGACTTTAGCTCATATACACCTCGCCAAATTCGGAGCCTTCAATTAGTTGAGGCCGACGACGCGCTGGATTATCACTTGAAATATGCAGATAGGGGCGCGCTAAATCGGTTGGCCGAACAGCGAGCCGAGTGTGACGACATCCTAATTGTGAAAGATGGACATATTACCGATACCTCCTTCTCGAATGTAGTCTTTTCCGATGGAACGCAACTCGTCACACCATCTACCTACCTTTTGCCCGGCACTATGCGCTCACGCCTATTGAGTGACGGGTTGATTACCGAAGCTGAAATCACGGTAAATGATATTGGCCGTTTCTGTTCGGTAGCCTTAATCAATGCCATGCTCCCCCTACATCGAATTCCATTTATTCCCATCGAAAACATCCATCCGCTAAAGAGTATATAACTCATGTTGTTAAGAGTTGGATGGCAAGTTGTTAAATTTGGTAATAGCACGTTTATTTGCATAATTAACAATTTATAGGTAATTTTGTAGTGGAATCGGTGCGAGGCACGCTACTCGTTAAAAGGGAATCAGGTGAGAATCCTGGACAGACCCGCTGCTGTAAAGCTTCGCCAATCAGGCTATTGATAATAAAGCCACTTTCGCTAATAGAGTGATGGGAAGGCGTCGATAGCTGAAGCAAGTCAGAAAACCTGCCGATTTCATTTTATAATTGACGGCTTTCGTGGATTAAAGCGCGGCAAAAAACACACTAAGAGTATGCACTAAGAGTGCGTACATTTCAGTTCTGCTGCTTCATACGCGTAAGTACGTAATTGTGAAATTACACGCAAAAACACAATATTAACTCTTAACCTTTTAGCGTATGAAGAAACATCTAAAAGCTGGATTAGTTCTCTGTGCATTAAGCTACTGTGGAGCAGCTAATGCAGAAGGAATTGGCCAGTATGTGCTAACCCCTGACCCGTCAACGGAGCTGGAAGAAATCTCTACCATCAAGATTGACTTCCCGGATACCGGCTGGGATGGAATAGCCAAGCCCGACCTCACAAACGTAACCTTGATATGTGAGGAAAATCCTTCCTTGAAATACACAGTAACCAAAAGCTCATGGCTCTGGGGCTCTGATGTTACAATGTCATTCAGCCTTGAAGGCTCATCGGATATTGCAACGATAACTGCTGCCGGACATTACACACTAACAATTCCTGCCGGTACGATCGCAAATTACTTCGATTCGAGTAAGACCAACGAAGAAATTGTGGCTACATACGTTATTCCTGCCGCAAAGGAAACAACGATGACTGCTTACACGCTTACCCCTGCAGCACCGACCGCAACATCACTATCGGAAATCACAGTTACATTCCCGAATGCCACCGGTGGACTCAAAGTAGAAGGAGACGCTTCGTCAATTGTCCTTAAAAAGAAGACTGGCAAACAAGCATCCTATGCAGCGTCAAATATTGAGGTGACCGGCGATAACAGTGCTGTGATTAAATTTGCCACATCAATAGTGCGCCCCGGAGATTACTCATTGAGCATACCTGCAAAACTTTTTAGTTCGCTTGATGCTCCGGCTGATTTTAGCACACGCATAGACGCTGAATACACAATTGAGAAAAACTATGAAGGCACGACACTCACCAATTATACTACAAGCCCGGCAGTGGGCGTGGTAGACGAGTTGAGCACTGTGTCAATCACATTCCCATATCTTGAAGATGGATTGTCATGGCCAATCGCTACAGATGGCATTAAGCTTAAGGCTGTAGTTGGCGAGACCACTACAGAATATAGTGTGAAAAACGTTACAGCCAGCAACAATATCAGCACGCTCAATATGAGCTTTGCCGATACCGGTAATAGCTTTAGTGAGCCCGGCACATATACTGTGACCTTACCTGCCGGCATACTCACAGATTATACTGATACAAGCGTTGCGAATGAAGCAATTGAACTGACATACACCATATTAGCTCCAAGCACACTCAAAAGCTACACTATCACCCCGGAAGCTGGTAGCACCGTCGGTCATATTGAAAGTATCTCCCTCACATTCCCGAATACACCTGACGGACTTGCTTGGCCCTTCAATACGGAAGGTATTGTTTTGAGCAATACAACAACCGGCAGTGAGTATACCGTAGCGACAGCAACTCTTGGAGGAGAAGGGTATCGCACAGCAAAACTGATGTTTAATTTAGCAGATGCCGGAACCAGCAACTGGATTGACATCACAGAAGGTGGGGCATATAAGTTGACAGTTCCTGCCGGAGCCTTTAAAGATTACTCAAATGCCGAATTTGGGAACGACGCGATTGAAGCTTTATACACTATAGACCCCAGTGTGAATTTCAACTGCACCCTGAATCCTACAACAGGAGCAACTATGACTTCGCTCTCAACAATCGAAGTGTCAGGGGCAGCGCCGTTAACAAACATCCGTGTTAAGAGTGGGAAAGAATCGTCGGTAACACTTTCTTGTGGGGAACAAGTAGTTACGCTTGCAGCTACACAGAAAGACGAGAATACATTAGTATATAGCACCGCTGACGGAACGTCTGTTGCTGTTGGAGAATGGACACTCGTAATTCCGGCAGGCACACTGGAAGGCGACGGTGATAACGCCGTAATTTCCAACCCGACAGATATTACTGCTGTTTACAGTGTGAAAGAAGCAAAACAGTATGATTACACACTTGCGCCGGCAAATGAGGAAACCGTCTCTCTATTCAAACGCTTTACGGTTGACTTCACTGAGAGCAATCCTTATAAAGTTAGCGTTGATAAAACAGCCGGAACGCCGGTAATCAAGGGTGCCGAGACCTACGAGCTGCAAGGTAGCGTGTCGAGCAAAGTTGTAGAATTCCGACTTGCATCCAACACCACCTTGGCAGATGGAGAATACACCATAACAATCCCTGCCGGATATATCAAGACCATTGACACCGACCGACTGGAGGCATCAGTGGATGCAATCACAGCAACCTTTAAGTTGGAGCAACCTACAGTTAGCGATTGCACAAATGGTATCTATTTTGTTAATGAAGGATGGTATGGCCACGATTGTGGATCAATAAATTATCTTGATAAAGAGACAAACACCCTTGTTCAAGACATATTCGCATTGCAAAATCCGGATAAATCACTTGGCACAACATCTCAATATGCCGAACTTTTCGGCGACAAATTGTTGATTGTCAGCAAGCAACCCGGTAAGAATGAAAACGGAGGCATAATCTCAATTCTTGACGCAGCTACCCTCAAATTGCAAGGCGAAGTGAGTGAAGTTGGCGGAAAGAGCAGTGGCGTGAACTCTATCTGTGGTGTGAGCGCAGAGAAAGCTTATATCGGATCAGACACCGGTATCTATATATTGAATCTCTCAGACAACACAGTATCAGGCCCGATAAAGAATACGGAGATTTCATCGTCGTCTATTCTTAAATATAAATACGGCGAAATGGTACGCCGAGGCGACTATGTATTTGCTGTGAAGAACTACAGCGGCTTAGTTGTAATTGATTACAAAAAAGACGAGGTGGTAGCCAATATCGACATGATGACGGCTATAAATCCGATCGTCACAGCCGATGGTTCTGTTTATGTCACCAATAATGATGACGCATGGGAATTTATCAAGGTTGACCCTGAGACATTAGATGTTGAGAATATTGATGTAAAAGCGGACAGCAAGGCTGCAGTTGCCAATATCTGGAGCACATGGAAGAAAGCCCCAATAGCATGCGACGCAACCGAAAACATTGTCTACTATGCACGCACCGACGAAGCATCAACTATTGATAAATATGACTTCGATAAAGAAGAGTATGTGCGCGACTTCATCACACTGCCCACATCGGCTAATGGCAAACAACAAGTGTTGTATGGCGGTGGGATTAGTGTAGACCAAACCACCGGCGAAATTGTGCTCACCGCAACAGAATCAGGTTGGGGCACCCACTATGCTCAAAACTGGATTTATTTTGTTGACGCAGCTACCGGCAATATTATCGAAGATAAGACTATACGTCCGTCAGACTACTATTGGTTCCCGGCTATGGCTGTTTACACCATTGAATCTGCTCCGGAGATAGAGCTTAATGACATAACTATCGAGACTGCCGGCGAGGAAGTAGAACTCAATCTCAACGAGGCAACTACTCTTTCTGCAGGCAATAAAAATTTGGTAGTTTATGATGTTAAAAATGCCGACGAATCTGTATGCGAAATCTCGCGCACATCGTTGGGTAAATACAACATCAAGTCGCTCTCAGACGGTGAAACTTCACTTGTCGTAACTGCCGACTATAGAGGTGTAACCACCTCGCAAAGCGTCAAGGTAAAAGTTGGCAACACATCGGGAATCTGCGATGTGAAGATTGACAACAATAGCACTTACGATGTGTTTACAACAATGGGTATTCGAATCCTTCATAATGCATCGGCCGATGCTGTGAAATCACTTTCGCCCGGCGTTTACATCGTGAATGGCAAGAAAATGCTTGTTAAGTAACACAAGTAGACGCTCTTAGCAAAAATAACACCTCCGTAGGTCGGTTGATCTCCGGAGGTGTTTATTTTTGAGACCCTAAGATTAGGTTATTGGAACCTTAAGATGGGGTTATTGAAACCTTAGGATAGGGGTGGTGGAATCCTGGACGGGGCGGATTATTCGCCTTCGAGGATTTCGAGCATACGGATGGCTGAGGCCGGGATGCGG
>CAZKYD010000043.1:1762-17932 GCA_964556875.1 uncultured Alistipes sp. | reverse complement strand
AAACGAAAATGCGACCTTTGACGACCGGACGGTGAGCGCATATCTCAATGCCCTACGATTGATTTTTGTGGTAGAAGATTTACCTGCCTGGAATCCAAATCTTCGCAGCAAGTCGGCGATACGCACAAGCGACACGCGTTATTTTATCGACCCATCGATAGCTGTAGCCGCCTTGGGCCTCGGACCTAAAGATTTGATGAATGATCTGAACACTTTTGGCTTTTTGTTTGAGAGTATGTGTATCAGAGATTTGCGTGTGTTTGCAGATGCGCTAAATGGCCACATTTACCATTATCGCGATAAAGATGGGTTGGAGTGTGATGCCGTGATACATCTGCGCAACGGAGCCTATGGTTTGATTGAAGTGAAGCTCGGTGGCGATAAATTAATTAATGAAGGCGCCGCAAATCTAATTAAGCTATCTAAGAAAATAGATACAAACCGCATGAAAGAACCATCGTTTATGATGGTTCTCACAGCGGTTGGTAATTATGCTTTCAAGCGTCATGACGGCGTTTATGTCGTGCCAATCACATGCTTAAAGGATTAGCTGCCGAAGGTTACGTTGAAGCCGATATTGAGGGTGGCGGAAGCCTTCCCTACGGGGACGTATTGCGGGGTTACTTTGAAGATCTGATGGTCGGTGCCGATAAAGAAGTTGAACCCTCGAGGATGGAAGTTGAGCATCCAACCGAATGATGTGCCAAACGTTGAAGCGGCACCGTTGACTGTTGCGTCGAACCATTTTGTTGGCTTCACCGTTAGGAAGATCCGGCCCTCGGTCCAAGCATTTATCCCGTCGGTATGGCCTCCCATCGGCTGGTAGCGGGTGATAAGAGCTCCGGCTGTCAGTTTTTTGTAGAAAGGCAACTGATATTCCGCTCCAAGGCGGAAAGTTGCGTTCAACATTCTCGTGTAAGATGTATTGGTCGATTTACGGTGGAAATTGACGATATCCTGGAGGTCATCCCAAATTGCATCAAGCTGTTCCGACAGTTTATTCTCCTCATAATCGGGCTGATTAGAGTTGATAGTAACATCTTTGAATCCATCGAAATCCCATTCTTCATCACCGGTCTCTCCGATTACGCCATTGCGCCAATTAATAAATCCAAGATCCGTTACGGCAAAGGACAACTGCAGGTCGGGAATCGGGTTGTAAGTCACACCGAGATCAATCCCCAATCCCATACCGGTCAAGCCAAAATGGTCATAATCTATTTCGTCCCATTCGATAATATCCGCTTCAGAGGGGCGCGCTGTCTTATTTCCGATTTCCTGACGTGTAGGCACTCGCAGCCCGCTGCCGGCCGAAATTCGCATTTCGCCATTTGCTCTGACAGCCCATACATCATCACTCAGACGAAGATCTAAATCAGAGATATTAGTGTTGACATTTGCCAATCCGAGGAGCAGTTTAAGTTTTCCGCCGACTGTCAATTTATCGGAAAGCTTATGGCTATGCCCTAATGCAATTTCGGCATACGACGAGGCATTGACATCTAAATTTTGAATCTTATATTGCGTATCCTCCGAGGTTTGGCCGAGCTTCATAAAGCGTAGCAACTCCTTTGGCAGGTTTACACCGGCTTCGGCATGCACGCCGATTGTTATCGTATTGAAACCATGGAAGGCCTTAAAACCGGCTGATAAGAGGGTTACATCCGCATTAAGATTTATACGACTATTATCCGGAATATTATTCAAGAACGTCGACGCATCAACCGTAGGACTCATAAATGTTGTCAGCTTATACGGAGACCCTTCAGGCGTCTTATACAGGATGTCGTCAAGTCCTAAATTAGATTTCACTCCTGCATTAATATTGCCGAGAGCAGGGATCGAAATATAGTTATATTCCCCCTCAAACGCCGGATTCAGTTCATGACGGAAAGAATAACCATCAAGGAAGTATGCCGAGCTCGCTGCTTCTTGTGCATCGATAGTATACACCGAGCAGAACAACAACGCAACGGGCGCCATTATTTTTACAATCGTTTTCATAGGCTGCCAATAGGTTAGTTTAGATTGATAATAGCTCCTCCTACAAGCTGGATTTTTATATTTTCGAAGCGGAGCATCTGTGCAGAGTTCATGTTAATACCTACCGACTCTGCCGTTGTTGCTGCGTCAAACAAGAAGCGAATGCCATCCAACTCCCCCCAGTTATCTGCCGTAGAAGTCAGCGTAATTTTCAGCTGCGACAATGAGGGATTCTCTACTGTGCCCGGAGCTATGTCTCCTTCAACTTTTACAGTGATATCCGTAATATCATTGCCGTTGCGATCCACACCAACAACAGTTGGCACCATTTCCAAGGGCAAAGTATTTTCCGTATCGGCCGTAATCTCCACTTGGGAGAAATTATAATCCTTCAGGTCGGCATCCCAGCCAAAATCCTCGTAGGAGTAGACCAGAGTCATATCCTTTCCGAATGCCAAGGGGACAATAACATTAGAGCTCGTAGTTACGCCATAATATTGGCTAAGCTGAATCGTGGTAGGCTGATGAACCGCCTTACAACTAACATCGTGAAACTCTATTTTATCCGGTAATTTTCGAATAAGATTGCTAAGCGTTGGCACTACGACATTCGGCTTATCCGAATTTGCAATAGGCTGACGCGAGATAACCACAGTTGTTGTTTGATTGCCGGGCAGAAGGATAGCATCAGTGCCATTTGCTGCACCGATAGCCACATCAGCCGTACTCTTGCCATCGATATAACCCGTCAGAATCGCATTAATTTCTACCGAAACAGGCGACTCATTGACAGCCGTAAATTCAATCCTCGGATTGTCGATATCCAACACATTGTTTTCATCACTGAGGAAATCTGGAGTATCACTGATGCGGAAATTGTTGGGAGTGATTCTGATCGCAGGGTCAACAATACCGGTAACGGCATTGATTGTAGCGCGGCTAATTTTCGCCGTAGTGTTAAGCGTTATCTTGGGCGACGCGTTCGACGTTATGCCAGAGGTTGCCACCGAGATATCGCCTGTTGAAACGATATCACAGTTCAGATTAAGTTTGCCATTGCTATAGCCGGAACCATTACCAAGCTTCGTAAAGTCAATTTCTGCGATATGAATCTTCAGGGATAACGAATTGCTACGGGCAAGAGTATAATCCTTGAGCAACGTAGCGCTATGCCCATCGTCGCCAACGGAGAGTAGCTCCGAGCTATTAGCATCGGTAACCTCTATTGTCCACGCCTTCGGGAATGCCAGCTTATACCCCTTGCAGAGCGTTATACTGCCGGTAAAATTCGAGGAACTATAACCGAGCGAAATGTTCACATCTGACGAGACATACGCTTGGTCAATTTCTACCAAAGAATTGTCGACATGATCATCTGATAACGAAATGTTGATAGTTGTCGGAGATAGAGGGATGGTTAACTGATCCGCGCCGGCAGCATTGCCGAAATCAGCCACCTCAGTAGAGACAGTGCTCCCCTGAAGATCACTAATATATACTTTATTCACGACAAACTTCGACGAAGATTCATCGCCTTGAACCAATAGCACATAGTCACCGGCTGTTAAGTCATAGTCGCCATCCTGTTGAACCTCCTTAATCGAACTCGATTCTTCCAGGTCGAGGATTTGAGATAATAGAATTTGGTCGGTTGAGCTTGTCGGAATAGTTAAATTTCCTCCGGCTTGCATTGTCAGGTCTATATCCTTAGATAGGTCATAGTCCTCCTCCACACAAGCGGAGAGTGTGGTTAAAATTGCTATAAAGAACGATACTTTAGTAGCATGAATCAGGTTGTTGATCATAACTGATCGGATAGATTAAGATAGCGGAGAAAGTATAGATAGAAGTCGTGAGGCTTTTGCGCAGGTTTCTTCCCATTCTGTTGCGGGAGAGGACTCTGCGATTATTCCACCACCGACTATCAATTCAAACTGGTAATTTACCTCCGGAGAAATATGTGCGCTTCGAAGATTTACAAAGCTTCGAAATGTTTTTCCCGGAATATGTATGGCTACAAATCCGCCGTAACATCCACGCTGATGTTGTTCGAGCTCTTTAATGTCGGCAATTGCCTCGGTTATGGGAGTACCGCAAAGAGCGGGTGTGGGGTTGATGGCATCCAAAATCTCATTAAATTCCATGTTCCCCGGTAGAGTTGCAACGATATTCCGCTGTAAATGTTGAATATCACCATAAATAACATTTTTCGGAGCGGAAATGTTTGCATCTATTCCGAAAGTTTTGAACTTTTCACTGATATAGTCTGCTACAATAAGGTTTTCGCGTAGATTTTTTTCATCCCAAGGTTCATCCCCGGCGTTTTTACGCGTGCCTGCAAATGCCATTGTCGACAGCTTACGCGAAGCATAATCATATGATAGAAGCGTCTCCGGAGTGGCCCCAATCCAGCATCCGGTCTGAGGTGTAAAATATAGAAATCCAAACGAGTTGGTAAAAGTTTCGAACAGTCGGCGGGAGGCATCGGCAATATCCAGATTGGGATTCTCGCCCATAATTAAGCGAGAATATACGGTCTTACTGTTGCGGACTGCACATCGACCGGCAATTTCCCCGACTGCCGCGAGATAATCCGCCTTTGAAATTGATGGGCCTAAACTGCAATTACAGAATAAATCTGCCTCATCGCGTTGCTCCGAAACGCTCGCTTCGGCCTCATCACCCATCGCTTTTTCAATATCATCTTCCGATAATTGCAGCAATCTTTCGGCATCTACGGTTGGCTGAATCGTCAGTCGCTTAGCATAAGGCTGAAGCCACTCCCCTATCTCGAATCTAACGCCCGAGCGGGCCATCTCAGCATCGTCCTGTCCCTTCAGTTCTGCGAAAAAATTAACTGTATCATCCCCCGGGAGATGATACAGCACAAATGGAATGCTGCATTTAAATGCTTTAGCTGCTGCCTTATATGATAACTCAGACGACATTGTGGTTTTCACAGAGATGGGGCGGGCCGTTATCTTATACCGGCTCGGCAATTAGCTCGAAGGGCATTGCCTGCAGGATTTTAACATCAACAATGCTACCTTGCTGAAGCTTTGCGGTCTTCTTGATCAGCACTTCCGGGTCTACTTCAGGCGAATCGAATTCCGTGCGGCCGATATAGTATTCCTCCTCCTCAGAGTCGATAATCACACTGAAGGTCTTCCCAACTTTCTCTTGCTGAATCTCAAGCGAAATTTCTTCCTGCAGAGCCATCAACTTATTAAGGCGTTCCTGCTTAACCTCATCAGGGATATCATCCGAAAGATTCTTAGCGCCATACGTGCCTTCTTCTTCGCAGTAGGCAAAGGCGCCCATACGTTCGAAGCGCTGCTCCTTCACGAACTCCATAAGCTCATTGAAGTCCTCCTCTTCTTCGCCGGGGAAGCCAACCATGAGTGTGGTGCGGATATGAATGCCGGGCACACGGCGACGAATTTCGCTAAGCAGTTGGCGAGTTTCTTCTCCGTTGATATGGCGACGCATATTTGTCAACACACGGTCGGAGATATGCTGCAGGGCGATGTCGAGATATTTGCAGACGTTCTGACGGCGAGCCATCACGTCGAGAATATCCATCGGGAAATCGGCAGGATAAGCATAATGTAGACGGATACGCTCTACACCCTTAATGTCGGCTAAGCGATCGATAAGCTGAGCAAGACGATGCTCGCCGTAGAGGTCGAGGCCATAGCTCGAAAGGTCCTGTGCAATGATGTTAAACTCTTTTACCCCTTCAGCCACTAACTCTTTAACCTCCGACTCAATATCCTCGATAGAGCGAGAATGATGGCGTCCGGTAATCAGAGGAATAGCGCAGAAGGCGCAGAAGCGGTTACATCCTTCCGAAATCTTGATATAGGCATAGTGGCGCGGCGTAGTGATAACGCGAGTTTCATCGGCGGGAACGCCCTCTGTAGCCGGTTCTGCAGATTTGACAGGAACATCAGCCTTAACCGAATGTTTTTCAGCAAGATATTCTACAATGCCGGCCCAATCGTATTTACCATATAAGCGGTCAACCTCGGGAATTTCCTTTGTGAGCTCCTCGCGATAGCGTTCCGACAGGCAGCCCATCACGTATAACTCCTTGATTTTCCCTTCGTTTTTAGCTTCGCAAAATTCGAGGATAGTATTTACAGATTCCTCTTTTGCATCACCGATAAAACCGCAGGTATTGACAATAACGATATCTGTCGGCTCGGTAGTTTGATGATAGGCCGAGAATCCGGCTTTATTGAGCATGCTCAACACACGTTCCGAGTCAACAAGGTTTTTGGAGCAACCAAGGGTCACTACATTTACGCTTTTACGCATATCCACGCCTTAAAATTTGATTATTTGAGGTTATCCTCACCGAAGAGAGATTCTACGAATTCTTTCTTATGGAACACCTGAAGGTCGTTGATACCTTCACCTAAGCCGATATATTTTACCGGAATCTTGAACTGATCAGAGATGCCGATTACAACGCCACCCTTTGCGGTGCCGTCGAGCTTGGTGATTGCCAATTCATTTACGTTAGTGGCAGCTACGAACTGACGAGCCTGCTCAAAAGCGTTCTGGCCGGTAGAGCCGTCAAGCACGAGCAGCACTTCGTGGGGCGCATCAGGCACAACCTTCTGCATCACGTTGCGAATCTTGGTCAGCTCATCCATCAGCCCCTTCTTGTTGTGCAGACGGCCGGCGGTATCGATGATTACAACATCAACATCGTTGGCCTTTGCCGACTGAAGGGTGTCGAAAGCTACAGCTGCAGGGTCAGCACCAAGTTTCTGTTTTACAACAGGCACTCCGGCACGTTCGCCCCAAATATCAAGTTGCTCAACGGCTGCCGCACGGAAAGTATCAGCAGCTCCGAGCATAACCTTATTGCCGGCAGCCTTAAATTGAGCGGCAAGCTTACCGATAGTAGTTGTTTTGCCTACACCGTTCACACCTACAACCATGATAACATGGGGCTTGTGGGTCTTGGGAACAGTGAAGTCTTCCTCTGTCGATTCATTGTTGTTCTCAGCAAGGAGTTCACAGATTTCTTCGCAGAGGAGGTTGTTAAGCTCCGCAGAGCTTACATATTTATCACGAGCCACACGGGCTTCAATACGTTCGATGATTTTCAGAGTTGTGTCAACGCCAACATCGGAAGTGATGAATACCTCTTCGAGGTTATCCAGAACGTCATCGTCGATTTTTGATTTACCGGCGATAGCGCGTGTGATTTTCGTAAAGAGCCCCTGTTTGGTGCGGTCAAGCCCCTTATCGAGGGTCTCTTTCTTTTCTTTAGAGAAAAATTTACTGAAAAATCCCATTTAGTATATGATAAGTAAATATGGTTAAATTTCGCCGACAATCTCGTTGATGTCGGAAACACCATGGCGCACACACCAGTCAGCCATCCAGTCGACAGCTTTTAGCGTGATCTGCGGGTCGATAAAGTTAGCTGTACCGATTTGGACAGCACGCGCGCCGGCAAGCATAAATTCGATAGCATCACGGCCTGAGGAGATTCCTCCAAGACCGATTACAGGAATTTTTACGGCTTTCGCCACTTGCCACACCATTCTGACAGCCACCGGACGCACTGCTGCGCCTGAGAGGCCACCGGTCACTGTTGACAGGCAGGGCTTACGACGCTCTACGTCGATAGCCATACCCATCAAGGTGTTTATCAAGGATACCGAATCAGCGCCACCGGCTTCTGCCGCTAAGGCGATATCGGCAATTGAGGTCACATTGGGCGACAGCTTCACAATCAGTGTGCGAGGCCATGCCTTACGAATTGCAGCGGTAACAGATTCCGCACCGGCGGTGGTTGTGCCGAAGGCCATACCCCCTTGCTTAACGTTCGGACAGGAGATGTTTACTTCGATTGCCGGAATCTTATCGAGCGGTGCGAGCTTTTCAGCTACGGCTACATAGTCTTCGATTTTCGCGCCGGAAACATTCACCAACACATTGGTATCCAAACCTTTCAAGCGAGGATAGATATCGGAGATAAAATGATCAACGCCCTTATTTTGCAGACCAACGGCATTAAGCATTCCTGACGGAGTTTCAGCCATGCGGGGATAAGGGTTACCTTCGCGCGGCTCGAGCGTTGTGCCCTTTACGATGAAACCTCCAAGTTTTTCCAAGTCGATAAAATCGGCAAATTCTTCGCCGAAGCCGAAAGTGCCGGATGCGGTCAGCATCGGGTTTTTCATCTTCAACGCGCCGACTTCAACGGCCATTTTTACCGAAGAAACTGCTTGGCTGTTGCCGAGGGTTGATTTATCTGAAGACTGCTGCATAATTCGTTTCTTTGTTATTCTCTCGTTAATGAGCGTTAGTTAAGTTCCCAAAGGAGCATTTCGGTATTGAATACCGGGCCTTCTACACAGGCACGCAAGTTACCTTTGAGAGTAGGCTCTACGCAACAGAGGCAAGCGCCAAGTCCGCAGGCCATCAGATTTTCAAGTGACACTTCGCAGGGCGAACCGTTAGCATGAGCCTTGCGAGCGATGCCGACCATCATCGGTTTCGGGCCGCAAGTGCAAACAAGGTCGTAACGCTTGGTCAGAGCGGAGTTGTCGGCTGCATAACCCTTTTCGCCGGCCGAGCCATCGTCGGTAGAGATTACTACCTCGCCTATCGCCTTAAATTCATCGAGCAGAAGAATTTCCGACTCGGTGCGGGCTGCCAAAAGGAAGGTCGGCTTAACGCCGGCTTTCTTCATCTCTTTGCCCAAAAGCATCAGCGGAGCTACACCGATACCACCGCCTGCCAGCAAGGCAGTTGCGCCCTCAGCGGGGACGGTAAAGCCATTGCCCAACGGGCCCACGATGTCAATCAGATCGCCCTCTTTGAGATTGCATAAGCGCTCTGTACCTTCACCGGCACGACGAATCAACAGCGTCATGCGATTGGTTTCGCTACAATAGTCGCAAATTGAAATCGGGCGACGTAGATATGTTGCCGGGGAATCGGCAACTCGGATTTCTACAAATTGGCCGGGCTTCACCTCCATTCCGATTGTTGAGTAGGGCAGCTGAAGCTGAAGCATCGAATAGCGCTCCGATAGAGCACGATTGCTTAAAAGTTGTGCGTTGAAAATCTGTTTCTTACCCATTATGAGCGATTAGAAAAGATATGCTGCTGAGATTGTCCAGAAACGGTTCTTACTATCGTAGAGAGAAGAATTGCTACTACTATCAGAAGATGTTGTATTACTCAAGCCGAAGCCGTAAGAAGCGTGAACCTGAACCTTATTAACAAACATCAAACCGAAACCGACGTTCCATGCGAAATTGAAAGAACGATCTTTCAATTGATCTGTAATATTGTTATCTTTAGATACTTGGAATGAGAAGTCAGGACCCGTAGTCAAGAAGGGAGACACATAGCTACCGATGACCGGAAGAGAGATATCCCAACGGAAGTTGATAGGGACCTCAATATAGTTGCTGTTGTAGGTACCAGATACTTCTGAACCGTCATCTATTCCATCAACAAATGAGGAACGATGAGTATACATCAACGAGGCGTCGAAACCAATATTGATAACAGGCACGGTGAATTTGGTCATTAAACCAACGGTGTAACCACAGCGGTTGTCAGCATTGAACACATCGCTGTTAAACTTAAGGTCGTTAACTGTAAGACCGGCCTTCACACCGAATTGCAGGCCTGACGCCTGAGCTTGATTAGTTGTAGCAAACAATGCGATTACAACAAACAGTACGGAGAGAAATTTCTTCATTTTCATATAATAAATATTTTTGTGCAAATTTAGTGATTTTGAACGAAATCCGCAAATCGCTAATATCATTCCAAATACAAATGATAAGCCACTGAGGGGTTAGCGGATGTCAATTAGTTTATGAGTTTGGAGCGACAGGCGCCATAGGGGATGCGATTTTATGAAATCGATACATGAGGCGAGTGTAGCGGCATTGCGCTCCTTGGCCGTAGGATCGGTTAGTGTGTGGTCGCATGGCTGAAGGTAATGATAGCGCGCAGGGATGGAGGCATAGCGTTCAATGCGAGCGGCGTCAGTCGCATCGCCCATAAATAGCAGCTTGATTTCCATCGGGTTAACCTCCAACTCGCCGGCCTTAGGAGAACACGTTACCCAATCTACATTTTCAGGGAGCGGCAGAGTCCCATTCGTTTCTACCTGAACGAAATAGCCATGCTGATGTAGCAGCTCTACAAACTCTGCGGTCAGCTGCATCGCCGGTTCTCCACCGGTAACTACCAGATGGCGCGAAGGATATTGCGAGATTTCGCTGAGAATCTCCTCCTCAGTCATTTCGGAAAACGTTTGATGAGTAGTGTCGCAAAACGGGCAAGCAAGGTTACACCCCGACAGCCGCAGAAACACGGCGGGAGTGCCCGTGAAATGCCCTTCGCCCTGCAGCGAATAGAATATTTCGTTAACTTTAAAAGTCATAATTAGAGCGCTGAAGAGGGAACATCGTCAACAACATAAGCGGCAATATTCCCTTCGCTTTCCTGAACGGTAGCTTTATAGCATTGGGGAATCTGCTCTGTAATCCAACGTGCGATATTCTCAGCAGTAGGATTAAACGGCAGGACATCATTAAGATGGCTATGGTCGAGCGCACCATGGATTTTCTCTTTGATTTCGGTGAAATCGCAGACCATACCATCGGCGTTCAACTGCTCCGCACGGCAATAAACCGTGATTATCCAGTTATGACCGTGGATATTAGAGCATTTACTTTCATAAGAGAGCTCCAAACGATGGGAGCATGATATTTCAAGACGTTTTGATACGTAGTACATAGATTACGGAAGAGTTACACTTAGCATTAATCGCTGATAAAAGATAAAGGACGAGGGGGAAATATGAAAATCGAGCGATGCTACAAGGCTTACATGCTGGCGGCGCAATATGTAGCCGTAAACATTCAGCCTATCATAGAAATTTTTCTGATAAAATGGTTCCCCCTGATATAGCCCGGGACCAAGAGGGGAATAGACAACCGGATTGGTCTGCAGGTCTTCAGGCGTTGCGTGCGGTGCATCGTTATCAAGGAATTCCGCACCGGGATAATTATATGATGGCATCAGCGCCTTGCCAACATAGAGCGTATTTTTAACTCCGAGCCAACGCCACTCCCCTACCGCTTCCATATAGAAACCGGCCGGAGTGTCCCAACTGCTATCCTCGCGAGCACGGTTACGCTCAACGGTCATCAGCAATCCGGCTCGAACGGTCAGCGAGTCTAAGGCAGTCTTTTTACCCAAGTCAACACCGAGATAGGGATTCACCATAAAGTTGTCAACAATATGCTGATCTTCAGGCGCATCTTTCTGCATGGCGTAATGGTTCATCTGCAGGTAGCCCCCGAAGTTAAACCAGTTGCGTTGCGGCGACATTTGGCCATGGAATACAATATTGAAGGCTTCGCGCTGACTCTTTGTCTGCATTCCGCGCCAGTCTACATAGGCATCGAAATAGCCGCGTTCACCGATATACTGCACCAATGCGCCTCGAATATTCGATTGATAGTAGCTCAGGGAGTCGCTCCATAAATAGCCGGGCATCTCCTCGGTCAGCTGTTTGCGTGGGAACATACCCATCGAGAACCGCCAACGCGAGTCCTCATGGCGATAATAAACCGTAGGCGATACTCTATGCCCTTCCCATTCACAGCCGATTGGTTGAAACCACACTACCCCACCGGCAATTCGGTCGTTCGGCGAGAATTTCAAGCCTACTTCAGGGGCAAGCTTGGTGAAGAAATACGTTTTTGCGTCGGTGATATCATTGTCGCCTTCGCGATTATCAAACACCGAGTTAAAATCGACATTCCACGTAAAATCCACACCGCGCAACGCCATCGGTAGCGCCACGGCTGTAAGCAAAATGAACAGTATCTTTCGGATATTTATCATGCGGGGATATTACTGAGAGAGTTTCTTTTATACGATCTTTGACGTGGGGTCGGGAAGATTGGGATGCTCCAGCGGAGCCCCCTGACGACGCATCTTCAACTTGATTTCATCGAAGCCTTTACCATAAACGCCATTCACTTGAGCTTGGGTGATAAACGCGTCTTTATCGATTGACTTGATAATACGGAAAATCGTTACTGATTCGATTTTACGACACATTACCAACAATACTTTTACTTCCTTTTTGGAGTACCACCCCATACCGTTCAGCACCGTGCAACCACGCTGCGCTTCATTGTTGATGGCCGTTGCAATCTCCTCCCATTTCGGTGAGAAAATCGTAAACTGAACAGCCTGACGATTCGTATGAATCATCATATCTGCCATAAACGGAATTACAAACAGAGTGATAAGGCCGAACACCAACGACGGCACACCGTCAGAAAAACTAAAGTCCGGCACAAATATAAATTTCAACAACTGTGACGACCCGATAATCGTAAGGTCGAAATACATCATAGCGCGACCGATCGAAACATTACTCTTTTTCGACGCCACGGCCGCAATAATATCGGTTCCACCGGTTGAACCGTTATGAATAAAGACGAGGCCGATACCAAGTCCGCAGAGTACAGCTCCAATCACGACATTCATAAACGTCTGGCCGGCAACCGGTTCCGACTTAAACATCGGCTGAAACACCGCGAATATCACAGAAATTGCCATTACGCCGAAAAGCGTTCGAATAACAAACGTTCGGCCTACAATTTTCCACGCAAATGCCAACATTATACAGTTGACCGTAAAGATGGTGATTGAATACGGAATATGGAAACCGAAACAGCCATACGATATCATATCAACAATCTGGCTTAAACCGGCCATTCCTCCAATTACCACTTTATCCGGTGCGGTAGCGATAAAGGCACAGAATCCAAGGCCATACATCGCTATACCAAGGATAATCATCAAATAGTCTTTGGCAAATAGCCAAAGTTTCGGACGTGATAAGGTCATCGCAGAATAGTTTATCAAATGTTCATGCCGCTTTTTCAGGAAAATTTGTGCGGTTTTTTACGAATGCAAATTTACAAATTTTTCTGAAAATTTCAGCATGAACATTCAACGATACTACTAATGCTGTAGAATAAATTTCTCACAGAGAAGCATATTCGGCTCCGGCATCGAAACATGGGCACTCTTTTGCCGCAAATTCGCGATGACCATGAATGGTTGCGCGGGGATGATTAAGGCGTAATTTACGCAATAAAGCAACCAAGGCTTGGCGCTGGGCTGAGGTGCGAGTGTCAGCGGCTTTTCCTTCAGCATCCAGCCCGCCAACATAGCAGATTCCTATCGACCGACGATTATGCCCGAGGCAATGCGCCCCGATACGATTGATGTTGCGCCCCGGCTCTACTCGGCCGTCAAGGCATACGATGAAATGATAGCCTACATCATTGAAGCCGCGTTGCAGATGCCAACTACGGATATCCTCCACCGAGAAATCCTGTCCGGCTTTAGTTGCCGAGCAGTGGATGATAATCTCATCGATTTGGCGTTCCGACTTGAAGCTTTTTTCAGGCAGATTGAGTTCAACGGCAGGGCTCTGCTCAGGGGCGACAGTTTGTGTGTTCACTTGATTCATAAGATTTTAGATTAAGTTATTTAGAGATCAGTTCAATATTCATCTACTGTTTTGAAGTGAAGAAATGATTTTTGTGCAAAATTAAGGGCTGAGTTTTGGCAGACGTAGGATAATTTGCGACACTTTTAGCAATTTAACCCGAAAAATTCTGTAACTTTGTAAAAATCAAATATCGATTCATCTACTAAAAACTCTTTACCCTATTCATCCATGAATATAACTATCTCGAACGAAGCCAATAGTTGGAAAGCTGCAATTGCAGGCAGATTAGATACGGTTAATGCGCCTATCTTTGAGAAAGAAATTCAGCCGTTGCTGGAGCATGCCGATCAAGAGCTGCAACTCGACTGCACTGAGCTTCAATATATTAGCAGTTCCGGCCTGCGTCAGTTCTTGGCGCTGCGTAAATCGGTAGCTGCCAAAGGGGGAAAATTGGTCGTAATGAATATCAATGATGCTATCAAAGATATCTTTAAGATGACCGGATTCTTAGCGTTATTTGATATTCGCTAATTCCACACCACGGCGATGGCTCGGCTGTTCAAATCTTTTTCCGCTAAGCTCAGTTTATATCTTTTACTGCTGACCACCGGCATATTTATTTGCATTGCTGCGATTTTCGGACATTATTCAGCAAAACAGGCAAATAATCATGCCGTACTATATTCGTCGGCCCTGCTGAAAACGATTCTCGATGACACTCAACTCGAGCTGAACGATGTTGAGCATATTGTCAGCATCGTTCAATCGCAAATTGAGGGGGATATCAACAATCCCCAGTCGATCGTCCCCAGGTTAATCGACATGATTAACAAGGATAATCTGATTATGGGGGGATGCGTGGCGTTAGAACCGGGATTCTATCCCGACGAGCGCCCGATGTTTATGGAATATGTCTATATCGATGAGCGCAGCCGACAGATAGTTTGCAAGCATTTAGATGGCTCTAACTACGATTACCTCCACATGGACTGGTATACCGAAGCCATCAAACAGAAAAAGCCTATTTGGTCTGACCCATATATCGACACCGGCGGTGGCGACCGATTGATGACCACCTACTCCATGCCTTTAGTCAACAGCAAAGGGGAAGCGTATGGCGTTCTTACTGCCGATATTTCTATCGAGGAGTTTGTAAACTATGTCAACTCGATGCGCCCTTATTCCGATGGCTATACTTTCATCATTGATGGGCAAGGCGACTACATTTCTCATCCCGACTCAACCGTAGTTACAACCCAAAACATTTACACCCATGCCGAGGATATCAATTGCCCCGAATTAGGCGAAATAGGCCGACAGATGACTGCCGAAAAATCAGGCTCTGCCGAATTCCAAGATGACGGAGAAACCATGTTAGCCTGCTATGCGCCATTAGAGAACACCGGCTGGTCGGCCTGCTACGTATGCCCCTACAGCTCAATATTAGATTCATTAGGCAACGTTATTGTCTACGTCTATCTGATATTATTAGCTGGCTTGGTAATTCTCGGGATATTTATCCGTAGGATTGTCCTGCGCCAAACGCGCCCTATGGCTCAGTTGACCGATGCCGCATATCATATCTCCGAGGGGAATTTCAACGTCCCGCTCCCAGATATATCAACGAATGATGAATTGCAACAGCTCCACGATGGATTTGTTTATATGCAGACATCATTAAAGCAGTATATCGAGCAACTCACCGAAGCCACTCGCACCAAAGAGCGTATCGCCAGCGAACTGAATATCGCTCACGATATCCAGATGAGCCTACTGCCACATGGCTTTTCCCCCTTCAAGCAGTATCCGAATTTAGACCTATACGCCATCCTTACCCCGGCAAAAGAGGTTGGTGGCGACTTCTACGATTTCCTTTTCCGCGATAATAAACTATATTTCACCATCGGTGATGTGTCAGGCAAAGGTGTGCCTGCAGCATTAATCATGGCTATTACGCGCTCACGGTTCAGAATTTTCTGTGAAAGCACCGTCTCTCCCGCAGAGATTACCACCGGACTTAATCATGCGCTCTGCTGCGAAAACGATGCCTTCATGTTTGTGACAATGTTTGTTGGCGTACTCGACTTATCGTCAGGGATGCTCACCTATTGCAATGCCGGGCATAATCCGACTGTCATTATCGGAGCGAATGGCGAATGTAGATTCATGTCGGCCACGCCAAATCTGCCAATAGGTATCGAAGAGAGCATGGTCTACTCTGAACAGAGCGAACAGCTATCACCGAGCGATGCGCTTCTGCTATATACCGACGGCCTGACCGAGGCGGAGCGCCGCGATCATGAGCAATATGGTGAAAACAGGATGATGTCAGCGCTGGCCTCCTGTAGCGGCAACTCTGCGCATGCCATCATTGATAAACTCGGCATTAGCGTTAATGAGTTTGTTGATGGAGCCGAAGCCAGCGACGACTTAACCTTGATGTGTATCCGTCTTACTGAAAAAACAGATAACACACTCACTGCAAATAACGTCTGACACGCTAACTGCAAATAACGCATAACAAGAATGGAGCAACTATCCCTTAATATTACAAATTCGCTTTCAGAGCTCGACAAGCTGCATAAGTTTGTAGAGGAGCTCGGGGTGCGGTTCGATATAGCAGAAACGCTCGTCAGCTCCATTAACTTAGC
>CAZKYD010000043.1:0-1662 GCA_964556875.1 uncultured Alistipes sp. | reverse complement strand
GTTGGGCTATCCGTTTTGGTTACGAAATGTTCAATTTGCGGTTATGAGGGCGGTGTGTTTACTTTTTGGAGCGCCAAAGGGCTGCCATATCTTCGAGAGTCTTACCCTTGGTTTCCGGGACTAATTTCCAAACAAAAATTGCTGCAATCACGCAGATAATCCCATACAAGCCGTAAGCGAACATATGGCCGAACTTATCGCCCATAGCGCCTAATTCCATGTTATACATCGGCACGAATGTCGAAGATACTATAAAGTTGAACACCCACTGGAAAGCAACTGCGATGGCAACTGCTGCAGGGCGGATAGTATTGGGGAAGATCTCTGCAATGAGCACCCAGCAAATCGGGCCCCATGAGAACATGAAGGATGCCGAATAAACCATAATGCTGATTACAGGTACGATAGGATGAACTGCAACAAGATTGCTCATCATTACGCCAAAAGCGCCGACTGCCATGCCTATTGAACCATAAATCAGAAGCGGCTTACGGCCTAACTTCTCAACTGTGAAGATGGCCACAAGAGTGAATGCGATATTTACAATACCCATAATCACGGTTTGAACCATCGGGTTACCCATGTTCATCGAATCAAAAATTCGAGGAGCATAGTAAAGGACTGCATTAATACCTACGGCCTGCTGGAATACCGACAACATAATGCCGATAAAAATTACCATCACGCCATAAGAGAATAGCTTTTCTGCCTTTTCTTCTGTTGTTGACAAAATCTCGCTCAAAATAGTGCGAGCTTTTGTTGTACCGTTAATACGTTCCAATACACTGAATGCCTTCTCGTCTTTCCCTTTCATAGCGAGGAAACGAGGTGATTCCGGCACGAAGCAAACCAAAATTGTAAAGATAAATGCTACGTAAGCTTCAGAGCCGAACATATAGCGCCAACCGGTTGAGATGGTCCACGGGTCGGAAGTCGGCATTACGGCGTAAGTGTTTTCTGCTATCTTTTCGATGATAGGATTGGTATGCTCACCGAGAATCAGGAAGTTAACGAAGTATACTACCAACTGACCAAAGATAATAGCAAACTGGTTCCAGCTTACCAAGCGGCCACGGATTTCCGACGGAGACACTTCGGCTATATACATCGGGCAGACGGCCGAGGCCAAACCGACACCAACACCACCGATAATACGATAAATATTGAAGACAATTAACAGGTTGAAATTCGGATGTCCCTTTTCAAACAATAAGAATTCAGGCCAATATGACCCTAATGCCGATACTAAGAATAGTACACCGGCAACTATCAGACTTCTTTTTCTGCCTAATGTTGATGCAAAAAGTCCGGATAAAGCACTACCTATGATACATCCGATTAGTGCACTTGAGGATGTGATGCCATGAATAACATCAGTATACATAAAGTCCTTGGCTCCGAGGAAATAAGCTTGCAAGCCTTTTTCAGCTCCGGAAATAACTGCAGTATCGTAGCCGAAAAGTAAGCCTCCGCATACTGCTACCAGGACTATCGAGAACAGATATAATTTGCTACCGCTTTTCATGATAAACAATAAAACTGGAGAGGATGCTTCATATTGAAGCATTGTACTGATGAAGCATCCTCTTCAGTAGTTAGGTTATACGTACATATTTACAATAGCTTCGTAAAGCTCTTGCTTGCCTGAAGTGGTCTTGGGCT
>CAZKYD010000042.1:14680-17959 GCA_964556875.1 uncultured Alistipes sp. | reverse complement strand
CCTGGATAACGCGCAGGTGGGTAAGGTATTCCTGACCGAAGGTCATCCAGAAGCGTGCGCGCTTGATGGTGGGATAGTTTTGAACGAGTGATTCCAGCTCTTCGTGGAAGAGGAGGTAGCTGTCGCGCTCACCGATACGGGGATATGTCAGGGATGCGTGGATTTCGAGGGGCTTAGTGGTGACCCACTTGCCGTCTTGCCAGTAGCGACCGTTCTGGGTGATTTCTCGGATGTTGATTTCGGGGTTGAAATTTGTAGCGAAGGCTTTGCCATGATTGCCGGCGTTGCAGTCAACGATATCCAGGGTCTCCATCGCTGAGAAATAATGCTTGGCAGCATAGCCGGTGAACACGCCTGAAACGCCCGGGTCGAACCCGCAGCCGAGGATGGCGGTCAAGCCGGCTTTCTCGAATTTTTCGCGATAAGCCCATTGCCATGAATATTCGAAGTGAGCAACGTCGCGCGGCTCATAATTTGCCGTGTCGAGGTAGCTGACGCCACATTCCAGACAGGCGTCCATAATAGTAAGGTCCTGATATGGGAGCGCCAAATTCATCACCAGGTCGGGCTGATGGCGGCGTAATAGTCCGCAAAGATCTTCAACAGAATCAGCATCAACGCGATCCGTTTCAATCTTGGGGAGCTTCCTGCCATGTTTTTCGGCCTCGCGAGAGATCGCGTCACGAACGGCATCGCATTTCTCGCGACGTCTCGACGCTAACACAATTTCGGAAAACACATCGGGGTTCTGGGCACATTTGTGGGCAGCCACGGTGCCAACACCTCCGACGCCAATGATAACAACTTTAGCCATTTTTATTAAAGTGTTGGGAATAATACAAACGCAAAATTAGCAAAAAAAATTAAATTTCGATGATTTTTACCTACATTTGTGGCTTAATGGGATTTGCTGCGAAAACCTCCCCCACTTCTTTATAGAAGCAACGCTTATAAGGCAATAAAGGTTAGCAGAATCCGTTTATAGGTTAGCGGAATTTTATCAATTCGCATAAGTAGATGAAGTTAATTCTAAACAAAATATCACGACTGTTGGCTGCACTGTTGCTCCTCGTAGGGGTGCAGTCGGCGTCAGCCCTCTCTACCGACTATTATACCGAGACTTCGCGCCTGGCATCCGGCCGATGGGTGAAGATATCGGTCAGTGAATCAGGAATGTATATGCTGACCGAGCAGCAATTGCGCCAATGGGGGTTCAGCGATCCGGCTAACGTGAAGGTTTACGGTTATGGCGCGATGCGTCTGCCCGACCGCCTGGATAATACGTATATCGACGATATGCCTCAAACCCCGTCGGAATATCTGTCGGGCCAAGGTATCGTGTTTTTCGGCGAAGGCCCGGTTACGATAGGCAACTATACAACCGAATATTTCCGCCCTGTTCAGAACCCGTTTACAACCGTTGGCTATTATTTCTTGTCGGAGAACGACGACGCGCGTCTGATTCCGCAGACTGATTCAAATTCGTCGCCAACGGCATCATCGCCAACCTCCGTATTCCGCGAATTGGCCTATCATGAGAAGGAGCTTTATACCCTCGGCCGAGCCGGCTATTTGCTTGTTGGCGAAAGCTTTAAGTATAGTGCTTCCCAGCAGTTTAAGATTGACCTGCCGGACATCGTAACCTCCGAACCGGTAATGATGGAAGCCTCATTCGTGGCTAAGTCGACCTCGGCGCAGTCGCGCATAATCTACACAGCTGATGGCACAGTATTGCCCTCCGGTAGCGGTGATAATATCAACTTCTCTAATAGTGGTGAAATCCATGGTATTGAAGGGGTTTCGCGCAAGGATTTTTATGCTACAAAATCGTCGGTCGAAATCGGCGTTAACTATAATTGCGCGGCAAATGTGGTGAACGCCAACCTGAATTATATCGCGCTGACCTATACCCGAAATCTGACGCTCGCCAGCGGTAACCGCCTGTTCTATGCCGCGGATAGTGCTAACGGATTCCAACTGGCTGATGCCGATAGCGATACCCGAGTTTGGGATATAACCTCCCCCTTGTCGGTAATAGCGATGAATCTTTCTCAGCCGCAAGATGGGAAAGTTACATGGAGCTATAAGTTCTCGAGCACACGCCGCTATGCCGCGTGGAAACCCTCGGCAAAGTTCCTGCAGGCAACGTATGTCGGCGAAGTAAAGAACCAGAACCTACATGGCTTGTCGGCAGCAGAGATGATTATCTTTACCCTGCCCCAGTGGAAAGATCAGGCTGAACGTATCGCCGAATACCATCGTACCGACGCTACGGATCCGCTCGATGTGTTAGTGTTGACGCCGCAGGAGATTTATAATGAGTTTTCATCCGGTGCGCCCGACGTTCAGTCGTTCCGCAAGCTGCTGAAAATGTTCTACGACCGCCAGTTGTCAACCGAAAAGCCGTTGCATTATGCGCTGTTCCTGAGTCGCCCGATGTGTGATATCCGTCAGCTGACATCTGATGTGCAGAATTTAGGATATCCCTTCCTGCCGGCATGGTTTACCGATAAAGGATTGTATGACAGCGACTCCTATTCAACCGATGATATTTTCGGCTTCCTCGACGACGGTTCCGGCTCTAATACAGCGTCGGATAAATTGCGCATATCTGTAGGACGTATCCCGGCAACATCCTCTTCTGACGTGAAAGCAGCGCTCGAGAAGATGAAGAACTACTACACCAAGATGCCCAGCACAAACTGGAAAAACAACGTCTTGATTAGTGCCGACGACCAAGACTCCGGAGTCCACATGGAGCAGTCAGAGCTATTGGCGAAATATATGCTGCAGAGTAGCGGTGGTAGCGAAAGCTTTATCAAGAAACTGTATATCGACCAGTATGAACGTACATCCAACGTCTGCGAAGAGGCGCGAACCGTGTTCTACCGCTATCTCGACGAAGGCGCGATGCTGTGGATTTATATCGGCCATGCCAACGAATCCTCGCTGACAGGGGAAAGCCTGGTGACATATACCGACCTTAACAGCCTCTATTTGCGTCATTGGCCGATTGTTTATGCCGCCACATGTAATTTCTTGCGTTGGGACGAACTGGATATCTCCGGCGCGGAAATTCTGTTTAAGAATCCTACCGGCGGTGTGATAGCAGCGATTTCGGCTACTCGTCCGGTATATATCAGCAACAATGGTAATCTGTCGGCTTCGATGGGACGCCACTTCCTTGAGCGACGCGCTGACGGCCGATTCAACACGATTGGCGATATCTATCGTAACGCCAAGAACGACTATATGAACGAAAGCAATAAGGAAAACGGC
>CAZKYD010000042.1:9273-14580 GCA_964556875.1 uncultured Alistipes sp. | reverse complement strand
GGAGATATTTACGCTACGCTCTATGACGCCGAAGAAACGATTACCACACAGGGCTATGGTGACACCGGCGTAGAATTCAACTTCGAGCAGCAAGGCGGACGCCTATTTGCCGGAAATACGAAAGTAGAGAACGGCAAATTCTCTCTCCAAATTAATATGCCATCGGAGGTTGTAAATAACTATCGCAACGCAGCTATTTGCTTGTATGCTGTTGATAGCGATGGTAACGATGCTACCGGCGTTAATCGCGATTTCTATGTGTATGGCACAGATGAAAACGCCACCACCGACGATGTTCCCCCGACGATCGACTCCTTCTATGTGAACCATCCTACGTTCACCTCTGGCGACAGTGTGAACGACTCGCCGATGATTATCGCTGAAGTTTCTGACGACCGTGCTATCAATCTGTCAACAGCCGGCGTTGGTCATCAGATGAGCTTGTATCTGGATAACGGCTCCAAGTCGTATACTGACGTGGCTGATTACTATACCCCCTATACCGACGGCCGTATCGGTGGCACGATTAATTATCCGCTTGAAGGCCTTGGCACCGGAAATCATACTATCCGCTTGCGCGTTTGGGACACCGCTCCCAATTCCGCTGATGCCGAGCTGGAATTTTATGTAGAAAAGCAGATTACGCCGACAATTTATGATGTCTATACCGACTGCAATCCGGCGTCGACCGAGGCGAATTTCTATGTGTCGCACGACCGTCCGGACCGCTCCCTGACCGTAACGATTGAGGTGTTCGACCTAATGGGTCGTCGACTCTGGCAGTCAACTCAAGAGGGACGTAGCGATATGTTTACATCATCGCCGATTACATGGGATCTTACCGACTACGGCGGTCATCGCGTAAAACGCGGCATCTATCTGTATCGCGCTACGGTTTCTGATGACAACTCCGGCGATAAGACGGCAACCGCCGCTCGCCGATTAGCAGTTACAGATTAACTCTAACTCATTATAATGTCATAAAAAAAGCTCCCCGCCGGGGAGCTTTTTTTATGATAAGGTTACAACCGATTGTTGTAACTGAAATTCTTAGGATTACTTGTAGTTTTCAGCCTGCTGGCGGATAGCCTCAAAGAGGCGGATATCAACGTCGCTCAGGGCGCGGTGGCGACGTGCCATCATGCGCGAAGCGATGTCGAGAAATTTCTCCATTGGCATATCGGTGAACCCTTGTGCGCCACCTTCGCTAAATGAGGCGATGAAGTTGCGTGGGAAGCCTGAGCCATGAATATTTACGCCGACACCAACAACAGTGGCGGTGTTAAACATCGTGTTAATACCGGCTTTCGAGTGATCGCCCATGATGAGGCCGCAGAACTGAAGCCCGGTCTTCAAGAAGCGATGGCGAGGATAGTTCCAAAGCTTAATCTCGGTGTAGTCGTTTTTAAGATTGGAGGCAACGCATCCGGCGCCGAGGTTACACCATTCGCCGATCACGGCATTCCCGAGGAAGCCATCGTGGGCCTTGTTGGAGTAACCGATCATGACAACATTATTGAGCTCGCCGCCGACCTTACACCATGGGCCGAGTGTTGTGCCCGGATAGATTTTCGATCCCATGTTGACGGTAGAATGTTCGCCCAGCGCGATAGGCCCGCGCAGGCAGGAACCCTCCATAATCTCAACATCGCGGCCTACATAAATCGGGCCATGAGAGGCGTTCAATACAACGCCTTCAACGATAGCTCCACTTTCGATATAAATTTGCTCCGGGTCGCCGATAACCGTGTTGCTGCGCGGAATCGATTGCCCCTCGCGGTGGCGAGTAAGAAATTCAAAGTCGTCTTCGATTTTGCGCGCGTTGAGCAGAAAAATATCGTAAAGGAAATCGATGGTATCAACCTGCGAGGGGTAGGCCTTCTCTGTAGTAGCTGCAGAGTCGGCGCCAACACAGGTGGCTACCGTGATTTTCTCGCCGCGATGATTCATGGCGGTCAGCGATTCCCCTTGTTGCAGGGCGCCAACCGTCTGAGCTAATTGCTCTTCGGGAATTACATTAGAGGTAATAATAATATCGCCGTTAGCGACTGCCGAACCGGGGAATTTCTCACAAAGATAATCCTCTGTTTGGTAATGATAATCGCCGGGAAGATACATTTGCCATTTCTGACGTATGGTGTTGATACCGACAAGAATATCGGCCACGGGCCTGGTATAGGTAAGTGGCAGTAGATTTTGATGGACTTCAAAGGAGTCCTTAAGAATTACTTTGCGCATATGATGATTATTCATGGTGTGGATGATTCTTTTTTATATGTCCAACAAAAATATTACTTTTGTAGAGAAAAAGCAAATATTTTTGAACAATGAAATATATTCCTACCCAGATAGAGGGGGTGTATGTAATAGAACCTCAGCGCTTTGGAGACGCTCGAGGCTATTTCATGGAATCTTTTAAGCTCGATGAATTTCATCGAAATGTCGATCCGGAAATTCAGTTCGTTCAATCTAACGAATCGATGTCGACTCGTGGAGTATTGCGCGGTCTGCATTTCCAGAAAGGTGAGTTTTCACAGGCAAAACTCGTTAGGGTTTCGCAGGGAACGGTCATCGACGTTGCGGTAGATATCCGTAAAGGTTCTCCAACTTTCGGTAAACATGTTGCCGTTGAACTTTCGGCTGAAAATGCCCGTCAGCTGTTTATTCCACGCCATTTTGCGCATGGCTTTATCGTTCTGTCGGAGACAGCCCAATTCCAGTATATGGTAGATAACGTGTATGCCCCTCAATCGGAGGCTACATTGCGTTTCGACGATCCTGAAGTTGGGATTGACTGGCCGCTACCGGCGTCAGAGCTGAATCTTTCGGAGAAAGATCTGCGCGGAATGACTCTCGCCGAAATCCGTGCTTCGCTCTGATGAAAAAGTAGCGAGGTTTATTTATAACAGAAACCGAAGCCTTGCGGTTCACTGTTGACCGCAACTTTTTTATATATTTTTTATTATGGGAAAGAAAGAAATACCGGTATTGTTGCTGACCGGTTACCTTGGCAGCGGAAAAACCACACTGCTCAACCGTATTTTATCTAATCGTCGCGGCATACGTTTTGCCGTAATCGTGAATGATATCGGAGAAGTCAATATCGACGCCTCGCTGATTCAGAAGGGGGGCATCGTTGGACAAAAGGACTCCAGCGACCTGGTTGCCCTGCAGAACGGCTGTATCTGTTGCACTTTGAAAATGGATCTCGTAGAGCAGTTGACCGAAATCGCCTCTACCGGCAATTTCGACTATATCGTAATCGAGGCCAGTGGCATTTGCGAACCTGCTCCCATCGCGCAGACTATTTGCGCTATCCCCCAAATGGAGGAGCGCTATTCGCGTGGCACAACTCCGAAGCTCGATTGCATCGTGACGGTTGTTGACGCCCTGCGTATGCAGAGCGAATTTGGCTGTGGCGAACAGTTGCAGCGTAAAAACATCGGCGAGGAGGATATCGAGAACCTCGTTATCCAGCAGATCGAGTTTTGCAACGTTATCTTGCTGAACAAAATTTCTGAAGTTACCCCCGAAGAAGCCGGCCGCATCCGCAGCATCATTCGTGCTATTCAGCCGAAGGCCGAAATTATCGACTGCGACTATGCCGATGTAGACTTCGATGAAATTCTCAACACCGGCATGTTCGACTTCGAAAAAGTAGCAACCTCCGCCGCTTGGGTTCGCGAAATCGAAGGGCATCATGACGACGATGACGACGACGATGATGACGATGACCACGACCACCATCATGACGATCATGATGAAGATGATGACCATGAACATCATCACCACCACCATCATCACCACCATCATGACGACGAAGGGGAAGCTGAGGAATATGGCATCCAAACCTTTGTTTACTATCGCCGCCCCGGATTCGACCTCAACAAGTTTGACCGCTTCGTAGCGTCGCAATGGCCTAAGAATATCATCCGTGCAAAGGGTGTGCTTTATTTCCGCCACAATCGCGATATGTCTTATCTGTTTGAGCAGGCCGGAGTGCAGAAGCAGCTCAGCCAGGCCGGACTGTGGTATGCGACAGCCCCGGCAGAAGAACTTCTCCGCTTGATGGAGATGGAGCCCGGGTTGCGTCGCGACTGGGACGACCGTTATGGCGATCGCATGATTAAGATCGTATTTATCGGTCAGAACCTCGACCGCAAGGCGCTTACCGAAGCTCTCGATGCCTGCCTCGAAGCCTAATCGGCAGTTCTCTCTCTCCTTGCGCTGGCCGTAATATTGTTTCTGCGGCGAAGCGCTCGCTAAAATTTCTCTCTCTTATGAAACCCATGAAATATCGTGCGCTTGTCCACGATTATCGAGTCCGCGGCTTTTATCTGATCACCATCAATAAGGTTGCGGAAGCTCCGGAATTCTCACAGTTAACAGGCGATCCTGCTATACCAAACCGAACGTCCGGCTGTCCGTCAGTAGTTTTGCTGACGGCCGGCCGGGCTGTTTATTTAGGGCTACATCAGTTTCTCGAAGCGAATCCCTCGTTTTCGATAATCCGGAGCATTATCATGCCGGATCATCTCCATTTGGTGCTGTTTGTAAAAGAGCGGCTGCCGAAAGCATTAGGTTATTATATGGCCTCGTTGAAAGGGGCTTGCTCACGAGCGGTTTGGACTGCGATGCCGGAATTAGGCCTCTCGCGCAATCGCTCTCCCCTGTTCGAAAGGGGATATAACGACCGAATCTTGTTCCGGGATATCCAGCTTGATAGTTTTCTCCATTACGTTGATGATAATCCTCGACGGTTGCTGGTTCGCCGATTGAACCGCGACTACTTCCAGCGCGTCAACAACTTTACGCTTAACGGGAAGCAACTCTCGGCGTATGGCAACCTATTCCTGCTGAACGATCCGCAGAAAGTTGCTGTAAAAGTTAGTAGGAAATACTCCCCCGAAGAGCTCCGGCAGCGAAAGCTATCCTGGCTGCGCACCATCGAAAACGGCGGGGTTATTGTCTCCCCGTTTATTAGCCCGGCAGAGAAGAAAGTCAGAGATTGGGCGATGGCCAACGGCGGCAAGATAATCCAGATTATGACCAACGGCTTCCCCGAGCGTTATAAGCCAACCGAAACTTTCTTCAACTATTGCGCTAAAGGGAAATTGCTGCAGATAGCTCCCGCCCATTACCAAACCTCCAAGCTGGAGCTTACCTATAAATTAGCCGCCTCGCTCAATTCCATCGCCGCCGCCATCGCCTCCTCCCCTCCAATAATCCTATAATCTCCAGCCCGCGCAGCTTTTCTTCGCGGCTTCGCGCTAATTAACGCTCAGCTTGCCGCTCAAGCTTGCGCTT
>CAZKYD010000042.1:0-9173 GCA_964556875.1 uncultured Alistipes sp. | reverse complement strand
GGATAGGGATTGGCGGGAGAGGGCGCCGGCGGGGCAGGCGCGCAGGCAGGCGCCGCAGTTGTTGCAGCTTAGGGCGCAGGGCTCATCGGGGGGAAGAATGGCCCTGGTAACAATCTCTGCCAAGAAGATATATGACCCAATGCCGGGGATAATCAGCTGATGGTTCTTGCCGATAAATCCTAATCCTGCTTTTACTGCCCAGTATCGCTCGAGGATGGGGGCGGTGTCTACGCAAATGCGGGCTTCGCAACCGGTAGTCTCGGCGATTTTGGCGGCGATCGGTTGCAGGCGGTGGCGCAGAACTTCGTGGTAGTCGTCGCCTAAGGCATAGCGAGCAAATTTCAGGCAGCCCGGGCGATATGGGTTGCCGCTGTAGTAGGGAAAAGCGATTGAGATTACGGTGCCTCCGGGTTGCGGGTCGGTGCCGTTAGCCAGTAGTAACGCAGGGTTACGCCGGATGGCGAGGTTGTTGGCGAGATAGCCCATTTCGGCGTTGTTCCCCTCGGCAATCCATTGCTCGTAGCGCTCAAAAACCTTCGGTTCAACCTCCTGCAAAGTTGCGAAGCCGACAGCAGCGCCGCCGGCTTCGAGCAATAGTCGTTTTAATTCTCCTGCAGAGAGCATTTAAGGGGGAAATGGTTTGGAGGTTGGAGGGGAATCTGCGAGGAATCGCTAAGCGAGTCGCCGGGAATTACATCGGAATGGAGTCGAAGCTATAGCCCAAAGCTCGCAGATATTCAATTGCGCGCGGCAATACCGCCTTCATGTTTTTCTCAGCTTTCAGCGAATCGTGGAACACGATTATCGAGCCGTTACGCACATATCGGCGAACGTTGTCAAACACCTGGTCGGGGTTTAACTTCTTGGAGTAATCGCGCGTTACCAGGTCGTACATTACGATATTGTAGTGAGCTTTGACCGCTCGCGCTTGGCGCCAACGAAGCAACCCGTGGGGCGGACGAAACAGCGGACTGTCAATAAGGTCGTTCGCCTCGGTGATGTCGTGCATATAGCGATAGGAAGTAACTTTCATCCCTTGCAGATGGTGCATCGTATGGTTGCCGACGCTATGTCCGCGGCGTTTTACTTCCTCGTAGAGTTCGCGATTACGAGCAACATTATCCCCGACCATAAAGAATGTGGCCTTGATGCCGTAACGGTCAAGGGTGTCGAGCACCCAGGGGGTAACCTCCGGGATAGGCCCGTCGTCGAAGGTGAGATAGACAACCTTCTTGTGGCGTTGTTTTATGCGCCATATCGCCTCCGGGAATAGGAGGCGATATAGCAATGGGGGTTGCTCTATAAGCATTGTTTATTATCGGTTGGGCAGGTAAGCTTCAAGATCGTTGAGGTTGATACCCTTGTCGGCGAGTTGCTTGTCGAGAGCTTCGACATTGCCACCCTCCTCAGCATACATCTGCAGGAGCATGTAGAGGTAGGTAGGTACGTAGCGGTCGGCGGGGGAGAGGCCTCCGAAACCGCTGCCGGGGAGTGTGCGACGCAGTTCGTTGAAGTAGGGGAGGAAGGCTCCGTAGCGTTCGATTTCGGCGCGTACGATCTTCATGCCTTTTTCGTGGAGCTTCTTATCGCCGGTAGCTGTTGACAGGCGGAGATAGATGTCGGCAATCTGGTAGCCGATTTGGATAGCGTAGGGTGAAACGCGGGTAGGCAGTTTCTCTTCAATAAGGTCGAGAACCTTAGCGGCCTTGGCGAAACGGTCGGCGGCAAATACCTTGTCAGCCTTGCCGGCTACAGAATCCGTAGCGTCGATACCTTCATTGTAGAGGGCCATTGCCAATTCTGCCATTGCGGAGCGGTGGGTGGTCACCATGCGGCGCACGGTTTCGTCGAGGTAAACATCGCCATCCTTGCCGAGCTGGTCGAGACCGCCCCAACGGAACTTCGTTGTTACGTTCTCATACATCTTGTCGGTGTCGATCCATGTCTCATTGCTGCCGTCGGGGTTCAGAATCGGTGATACCTGATAAGCTAAGCCGGTGTTGCGCAGGTAGGGCGACAGAGAGATGTAATATTCATCAGGCACGGTCATTGCGAAGTAGGCCGGGCGGGTCCATCCTGCTTTTGCCTGAGTAGCAATCATGTCGATTGAGAGCGCCTGGCTGAGGGTTACACCGCCAACGGGGTTCTTCGGGTCGCGATATAGGCCGAGGTTGATAGTCTCTTCAGCGGCGGGGAGTTCGCGCTGTGAAATTACCCCTGCTTTGAGAGCTGCCGTGAGGTTCGAGGGTATCGACATGTAAGGCATGCGCATTACTCTCGCGCCCTTCCAGCTGGCATCGGGGTTATGGTAGAGGTCGTCGAGCGCGGTGAATACGTTCACAGTGTCGGTGACCATGTTATCGGGGTCAAAGTAGCTGAACTGCAAGCGGTCGAAGGCGTAGTCGCCGGGTTTTGCCGAGAATTTCAAGCCTTCAGCACCATCGGTGGCAACGCGCATCTGGTTGGCATACCAGTCGGTAGTCAGATATGAGAGGTTTACAACACGAACGTCGGTGCGGTAGCCTTCAACTTCCTGTGCATACCAGAGTGGGAATGTATCGTTATCACCATTGGTGAAGATAATGCCGTTTTGAGCTACACTCGAGAGGTAGTTCATACCGAAGTCGCGAGTTGTATAGCGGCCGGAGCGGTCGTGGTCGTCCCAGGTCTGCGATACCATTTGCAGCGGGATGAGGATGCCGACAACCATAGTCGCACCGGCAACGGCAAGAGCTGTCTTCTTGCTCTTTTCGTCGCCTTTCTCGCGGATAGCTTCTGTATTCTTCAGTAGCCAGTTGACGAGCGTCCAGAGGCCGGCTACACCCATACCAACCCAAATAGCGAAGGCGTAGAACGAACCGGCGAAGGCGTAGTCGCGTTCACGGGGCTGCAATGGCGGCTGGTTAAGGTAGAGCACGATGGCAATACCGGTCATGAAGAAGAAGAAGAAAATAACCCAGAACTGCTCGATGCCGCGCTTTGAGCGGAATGCTTGCCAGCTCAGGCCGATTATACCCATCAGCAACGGAAGCATATAGAACACGTTGTGCCCCTTGTTGCCCTTGCCATATTGGTCGGGGAGCAGGCTCTGATCGCCGAGACGGGGGTTATCAATGAATGAGATACCCGAAATCCAGTTGCCACGGTTGGCCTGGCCTTCACCGGCGATATCGTTCTGACGGCCGGCAAAGTTCCACATGAAGTAGCGCCAATACATATAGTTCAGCTGATAGTTGAAGAAGTATTGGAGATTTTGGCGGAACGACGGGCGTTTCATTGCCATAGACTGGATTGTGTTGCCTTGAGCATCTACGATGATCGGAGAGTCAACTGCTTCCAGGTCGTCTTCCGAGGCGTTAATCCATTCGAGATATGCTTGAGGATGCTGTCCGGCTGTTGAATACATACGCGGGAAGAGCATCTTCGGGGTCATTTCATATTTGAATTCGTCCTGCTTTGCTACATATTCATCAGGCTGATCGGGAGAGGTCTTGACCACCTTCTTGTAGACGGTTTTGCCGGGACGGCGGAGGATGTCGTAGCTCTGGCCATCAGGCTTCAGCTGATACATTACCGTTGAGGTAAAGGTCTGACCGTAGAACAGCGGGGTTTCGCCATACTGCTCGCGGTTGAGGTATGAGCTCAGTGAGAATACGTTGTCGGGGGCATTCTGGTTCATCGGGGGATTGGCGTGAGAGCGGATCAGCAGCAGGGCGTAGCTCGAGTAGCCAACGAAGATTACCATAATGCTCAGCGAGATCAGTGTAAGGATTCTAACCGGCAATTTCGGGGTTAAGAACAGCCATAAAGAGAAGCCGAGAAGCAACACTACCGGAATCCAAAGCGAGCTGCCGATGAAGGGGATACCTGAAAGTAGCACGGCTGCCAGGAATGAGAGGCGAATCTCATTTGTTGATTTCTGGCTGTAGAGCGCTTTTACCGACCAGATCATCACCGCAACGAACAGGATAGTGTAAATCAATACACCCATGTTGTAGCTTAATCCAAGAACATTCACGAAGAACAGCTCGAAATACTGAGCCACTTCGATGAAGCCCGGCACGAGGCCGAAGAGAATCAACGCTACAATTACGGCTGAGATGGCCAGTGCGATAAGCGAACCGGTGGCGGTTGTGTCCTTAAACTTGCGGTAGTAAACAACCAATACGATGGCGGGGATACAGAGCAAGTTCAGCAGGTGGACAGCGATTGACACACCGATAATGTAGGCGATTAGAATGAGATAACGATCGCTGTGGGGCTGGTCGGCGCGGTTTTCCCATTTCAGAATCAGCCAGAAGACCAGCGCCGTGCAGAAACTGGAGAATGCGTAAACTTCACCTTCAACGGCTGAGAACCAGAAAGTGTCGCTCCAGGTGTAGGCCAACGCACCGCAAAGGCCTGAGCCGAAGATTACCAACATCTGGGTGAGGCTAACGTCTGTAGCGTCGTCTTTGACAATCAGTCGCTTAACCAGGTGGGTGATAGTCCAGAAGAGCAAGAGGATGGTGCCAGCCGAAAGCAACGCCGACATCGAGTTGACCATCAATGCTGCCTTGGTGACATCACCGCCGGCAAAGTTTACAAAGAAGCGGGCTGCAAGCATAAAGATAGGGTTGCCCGGTGGGTGACCTACTTCAAGCTTTACGCCTTGCGAGATGAATTCCGGGCAGTCCCAGAAACTGGCCGTAGGTTCTACGGTCATTAGATACGTGAAAGCTGCTATCACAAAACATAGCCAGCCAAGCACATCGTTATATAACTTATATTTTTTCATCAACCTAAATTGGCTTATTATTCAGGAATTAATCTGCAAAATTAGCAAAACCCCGCCAACTCCCCAAATATATTCAGATTATTTAAGGCAAAGTGGGGTGGTCAAGCGGTTTTGTTGTTTGGAATAATCGGGAATTTGTTATAAATTTGCATGATATAAACATAACCGCTCGAAAAAGAACTCGATATAATGAATAATCCAAATAACTCGGCTTGCGAATCGATGCAATCCGGCAATAAAGGCAGCTTTGCTTGGCGCTGTAACGAAATCTTCGACCGAGCTACTGCCGACTATCATGTTACCGATAGTATTGATGTAGCAGCTGAGGCGCCTTATGAAGCCGGCTCGATTGAGGCTTTGCTGTATGTCAAGAATTGGATTGATGTTGCTCAATGGCACATGGAAGACCTGATTCGCGACCCGCAGATTGAACCGGCGGCAGGCATGCAACTTAAACATCGCATTGATGCTTCCAACCAAGACCGCACCGACCGTGTTGAGGACTTGGATACATATTTCCGCGACCTTTACAGCAAGGTAACTCCGCTGGCCGGAGCGCAGATTAACACCGAGAGCCCGGCGTGGGCCCTCGACCGCTTGTCGATTCTCGCTGTGAAGATTTTCCACATGAAGGTGGAAACAGAGCGCACCGATGCCTCGCAAGAGCATCTTGCTCGTTGCCGCGGTAAGCTCGCTGTGCTGCTCGAACAGCGCAACGACCTTTCGCAAGCTATTGATACCCTGCTCGACGATATCGCTGCCGGTAGAAAATATATGAAGGTTTACCGTCAGATGAAAATGTATAACGACGCTGATACAAACCCGGTACTTTACGCAAAGAAATGAATCGCGACGCCGACATAGCTGTAAATAATCCGCGAGGCCTGCGCCGAGTGTTGGTGGCAAGGTTTTCCGCCTTGGGCGATGTTGCTATGACAGTGCCGGTGCTTTATAGTGCTTGCCGCTGTTATCCCGATGTGGAGTTTACGATGCTAACTCGTCGGTCAATGACCTCGTTATTTCTCAATACTCCCGCAAATCTTACGGTTCGCGGGGTAAATCTCGAGGAATATAAGGGGCTCGGCGGATTGAACCGCCTGTTTAAGGAGTTGCGTAGCGAAACCGATTTCGATGCGTTTATCGACCTTCACGACGTTTTGCGCACAAAGATTCTCGGGCTACGTTGCCGCTTGGCTGGCATCCCAGTGTCGGTTATCAATAAGGGGCGCAAAGGGAAACGAGCCCTAACGCGCACCAACAATAAAATCCTGCTTCCGCTGAGCTCCTCGCGCGCTCGTTATCGCCAGGCGTTCCATAAAATCGGCCTCCCGGTTGATAATCGTTTTGAAGGGTTCTTCGAATCGGCAGCCGGTGGGGTCGGCGATGCCGCGCAGTTCGCATCGGTAACAGCGCCCAAACGTCAGGGAGAAACCTGGGTAGGTATCGCCCCGTTTGCGAAGCATGATGGCAAAATCTATCCTGTAGAGATGATGGAGCAGGTTGTAGAGAGCCTTGCTCATCGCGAAGGAATGAAGATATTCCTCTTCGGTGGAGGAGAAAAAGAATGTGAAGTGTTCAATCGCTGGGTAGAGCGTTTCCCGAATGTAATTTCGCTCGGCGATAAGCGATTGGGCTTCCCGGTAGAACTGGCGTTGATGAGCCATCTGAACGTAATGCTCTCGATGGATTCCGCCAATATGCACTTGGCGTCGTTGGTAATGACGCCGGTGGTAAGTATCTGGGGCGCAACCCATCCCTATTGTGGCTTTAAGGGGTGGCGCCAGAAAGAGGATGATATCATCCAACTGCCGATGACGTGTCGCCCATGCTCGGTGTTTGGCAATAAACCTTGTTTCCGCGGCGACTATCTCTGTCTGCGAGGCATCTCCCCCCAATCGATAATTACGCGTATCGAAAAATACCTTTAGCTAAGAGAGTGTTTTAGACCTAACTTATATCGCTTAAGTTTGTTATCCATATATGAAAAAATACATTTCCAGCCTATTTTTTGTAGGGTTAATAGCGAGTCTTGCATTTAATGCTGCGGCTGCTATCCCTGCCGGCTACTATAAATCTATTGATGGCAAGAAGGAGGCAGAACTAAAAACTGCGCTCCACACCCTGCTTTATAACCATACTCAGGTATCGTCGTACAACGCCCTGCCTTCATATTTCAAAAAGACCGATGTATATCCTCAGGGCAATGAGAAATATGGTCAGTGGTGGGATATGTACTCCAATATTCCGCTTTACACCTCGTCGTTCAGCGGCTTGAACCGCGAACACTCGTTCCCAAAAAGCTGGTGGGGCGGCTCTGACGACACCCCTGCATATGTCGACCTTAATCACCTTTACCCCTCGGAAGCTGCTGCCAATATGGCGAAATCAAACTATCCGCTGGGCGAAGTTGCCGGCACTCCGACCTTCGAGAATGGCGTGACTACAGTTGGCTCGCCTGTCAGCGGTCAAGGTGGCGGTGCGCGCCAGGTGTTCGAACCTGCCGATGAATATAAGGGTGATTTTGCCCGTACGTATTTCTATATGGTAACTTGCTACCAGAACCTGAAGTGGAACTACACTTGGATGGTGAGCAATACTACCTACCCTACGCTCAACACCTGGGCACAAAACCTATTGCTAAAATGGCATCGTGAAGACCCCGTCAGCCAGAAGGAGCTCGACCGAAATGAGGAGGTATATAAGGTGCAAGCCAACCGCAATCCGTTTATCGACTATCCCGAACTTGCCGAATATCTGTGGGGCGATAAGAAGGGGCAGGTATTCACCCTTACCGGCGAAACCCAGAGCGACCCTGTGCTGATTACACCCGTGCAGGATATGGCCCTCGAATTTGGTGAAACTATCATCAATCAGTCGGTGACAGCGTCGCTGCAGGTGCGCGGTGAGAATATTGTTACCAACCCCGAATTTACCATTACCGGTACGGATAAGGCGATGTTCTCCATTGAGGTAAACTCCGTGAGAGCCTCTGACGTGAATAAAACGGAAGGCACATGGGTGAAAGTTACCTACACCCCCACATCGCTGGGCGAACATTCTGCCCGACTGGTAGTGTCGAGCTACGACGGTGCTAAATCGCGTGGCATCGCCCTGATTGGTGAGGCCTTCGAAAAGCCTGTGCTACATGATATTACCGCCCTTCCCGCCACCGGCGTCACCTCCGATTCATATACCGCTCATTGGGAAGTGCCTGCCAACGATGTAATCGACTATTATGTTGTAACTCGCACTATCTATCCCGACAATGCTGAAACATATTGGGAAGAGCAAGTAGCCGAGGAAAATAGCTATACTTTCAACGACTGCGAACCGGGCACACGCGAAAGCTATAACGTCCGCTCATGCCGTCTCGGGGTTTACTCCGACCCCTCGAATGAAATCTATGTTGATTTGCAGGCCGGTGTGGGCTCGGTGGCTGCCGACTATCGTACCCCGATGGGCTGGCGCCGCACCGATAATGGCGTCATGCTGACAGTGCCCGACGGCGATGCGGTCAAGAACGTACGAGTTTACGACCTCCGTGGTAGCCTTATCATGACGCTCCCCGAAGTCACCAACGGATATAACCTCCCCGTAGCCCCCGGCGCCTACATCATCTCCGCCGACAACCTCTCCACCCCCCTCCGCATCATCTTCTAATCCCCAACCGGGCCGATAGCAAGCGGAGAGAGCCCTGCCGTTAAAAACTCAGGCGCCTGGTAGCTTATACGATAATACAAAAACAGCCGACCTGTCTGAGGCCGGCTGTTTTGTATTTAAGATTGGTCTACAAGTACTTACTTTCATAAACATACATAACGATGCCGTCCAGCCTCTTCGAGGCTGGACGGCAGGGGGCGTATGGGCTTCCAGTCATCCCCAGGAATCGGGGCGATGCTCCTACCGTCGCTTTACGCCCCTCATCCTGAGGTTAACACTACCCACCGTGCCCTTCGGGCCCTCCTTGGCGTTATCCAAGTCCCATATGTAGCCAAACCATCCTCATGACCCTCGTTAGCGTTATCGCAGGTCCCATATGTGGCCTAACATCTCATGGCCTTCGTTAGCGTTATCGCAGGTCCCATATGTGGCCTAACATCTCATGGCCTTCGTTAGCGTTATCGCAGGTCCCATGTATGGTCTAACATCTCATGACCCTCCTTGGCGTTATCGCGTGCCCTATCGGGCGCCGCAAGCAGCGAAAGTCCGACAAGGCGGAGCAGAGACTACAAGCGGAGAGAGCCCGGAGGGCGCGTGGGTGTGGGTAACCCCGTGGATGAGGCTGAAAGGCGACGTTAGGAGCCTTGATAGCCGATTCCCGGGGATTAGGCCTAACGCCCACTATATCAACCCGGCCTCGGAGAGGACGGCCGTATCCAGATGCATGGTCGCTCCC
>CAZKYD010000041.1:0-18355 GCA_964556875.1 uncultured Alistipes sp. | reverse complement strand
AAGGAATTTTTCCAAAATTCTTGCTAACTTTGCAACTTGAAATGTTGCGGATTACCATGGTTGTGAGTATATCTGCATCATAGAATTTAATTTGACAATGATTAAGAGCTTTCGACTATATTTTTTCGGCGTAGTTTTCGCCATGTTTGGCTTGATTATTTCGAGCTGTAATTCTGATAGTACATGGGGCACAGACCCAGATGAAGTGACAGGAACTGCTGTGACTGCGTTTTCCTTGCAAGCAAATTCGGATGTGCTTAACAACTTAGACACGATTTACTTCTCGATTGACCTGGTCAACTGTAAAATCTATAACGCCTCTCCGCTCCCTTACGGCACTGAAATCGACTCATTGGCTGTAAGTATTTCGGCGGAGGCTTGCTCTGTTGCCGAGCTTTACTATACGAGTTCGGCCGACGGCGAATCGAAGACCCTTGATTATCTGACTTCGCCTGACGAAAAAATCGACTTTAGCTGTGGTGCGGTTACGCTCCACTTGGTATCCGCCAATGGCGAAATGCAGCGCGACTACGAAATTCGTGTAAATGTAGCCTCGGCTGTTTCCGATTCACTTTATTGGGACAAATTAAATTCCGGTTCACTTTATGGTGTGCCCTCGATGAAGCGCACAAAAACCGTCAAGGTTGGTGATCGTGCAAAGATGATGAGTGTTTCCGACGCCGGCAATCTCGCGATTTCAACTTTCGTCCCGGCTACACAGTCGGGTGGCGGCAATTGGGAGTCATCTCTTGTATATCCTACATTTACAAATGAGTCCTCACCGCTGAATGTCGCTTCTATTATTAATGTAGATACCTTTACAGCAACCGACGAAGGTGTGCTTTATGTAGCAGATAATAATGGTTATCTATATCAAAGCGCAGACGAAGGCGCTACCTTCTCGTATGTTGATGACTGCTGGGAATCAATCGTAGCTACTTATGGTAGCAAGATTCTCGGAGTGAAGAACAATGCCGGTAGCCGCACCTTTGCAGAATATCCCGGTGGCTCATCTGTTGCCGGTGAAGCAATCCCTGCTTCATTCCCTGTTAGCGGAACTTCAGGCGCTGTAAAATATTCAACGATTTGGTCAACAAAGTCGCAAGTAGTAATGGCCGGTGGTCGACTCGCCGATGGCTCTTATACAGGAGCTGTTTGGGGCTACGATGGTGACAAGTGGGCGAAGATTAGCGAAACCTTGCCTGCCGGAGCCGGATATGTACTTGCTAGCTATACTATTGCTGAAACCGATACTGTAACTTGGTCTACAACCGAGCGCGACGTGCTTATCGCTTTCGGAGGCTTATCCTACGAAACTGCTGATGCTATGACAATCGCTCCGGCATGTGTAGTCTATGTTTCGAAAGATATGGGACTTAATTGGGAAACTGGAGCCGATATGCTTCAGCTTCCCGACTACATCCCCTTTACAACCCGCGGCTCAATGCTTGTGTTTGATAAGACCTATGACGTCAACACCGCTTCGCCGATGGCTGTCACTCCGATTACATCATGGGATTGCCCGTATCTCTACCTGTTTGGAGGGTATGATATCTATGGCAATCTGCAGGATACATATTGGAGTGGTGTAGTAAATTATCTGACTCGCAAACCGTTACAATAACATAGCTCATCTCTCTCAACCTAACTCTCCATAAGTAGTCACAATGAACCGCATTATAGCTCTACTTCTCTTGATCATAGCTCTCCCGCTGAGTCAGCGCGTTGCAGCTCAAGAAGCTCCCTATAAGTTTGATATGGGAGGACAAGTAGGTATGTCGGGATATATCGGAGATGCTTCGTCGAGCATCTTTTCGCATCCCGGGATTGCGGCCGGACTTACCTTCCGCTATCTCCCTGATGTTCGTTGGGGACTACGCACCATTGCCAACGTTATGACCTTGAGCGGCGACACTAAAGGGATGGACGATGTCTTCCCTAATGGTGCGCAATATGATTTCAAGTCGACCGTTGTCGATCTGCAGGAAAGAGTAGAATTTAACTTTTTCCCCTACGGAATAGGGGAGACATATAAACGTCTCCGACGCTGGACTCCATATTTGGGGCTCGGTATCGGGATGTCGCTATCTTTTTGCGACGGTGAAACTAATGCCGGATTCTGTGTGCCAATGGCGTTCGGATTCCGATATAAGGCAAGTCGTCGCGTCAATTTAGCACTTGAGTTTTCGATGACCAAGGTGTTCTCCGATCATATGGACGGTCAGCTCAGCGATCTACACGAGATTAAGAGCTCGTTCGCGCGTAACACCGACTGGTACTCCAACATATCCTTCGGCTTGACTTACGAATTTGGTGAACGTTGTGAAACCTGTCACTATGTCGACTAAATTCGCCTTGAGAAGGAGTAATTTTTAATGAATATTACCGACGTGTAAACAACTTCGTCGTTACTATAAATAATGGAAAAGCTGCTTGAAAGCATAGACCCGAATAAGCTCCCGGCTCATGTTGCTATCATTATGGATGGCAATGGACGCTGGGCTAAAGCTCGTGGACTGGATCGCTCCGAAGGCCACGTCGAAGGGGTGAATACTGTCCGTCGAATTACGGAAATCGCTTCAGAGATAGGCATCAAATGCCTAACTCTCTATGCCTTTTCAACAGAGAATTGGAACCGACCTCAAGCTGAGGTTGATGCGCTGATGCACCTTATCGGGATTGCTATCGAGCGCGAAACCCCCGACTTGATTAAGAACAACGTGCGCCTGCGCATGATTGGTGACTTCGACAGAATGCCTGCCGACCCGCGTCAGCGCCTGCAAGGATGCTTCAACGCAACGGCGCATTGTACTGGCTTGGTTCTGAACCTGGCGCTGAGCTATTCAGGACGCTGGGATATCGTTTCAGCTGCGCAGAAGATTGCCGCTGATGCCGCAGCCGGAAAAATCAACCCTTCGGAAGTTGACGAACAACTGTTTTCAACATATCTCTCCACAAATTCTCTGCCTGTAGCCGATCCGGATCTGCTGATCCGCACCGGTGGCGATTTGCGTGTAAGCAACTTCCTGCTTTGGGAAATCGCTTACTCCGAGATTGAAGTGACCGATAAATATTGGCCAGATTTCTCGAAAGAAGATTTCGTAAAAGCCGTTCTGAAATATCAAACGCGCGAACGACGCTTTGGTAAGACGAGCGAACAGGTGGCAGAACAACATTGAGATATCAACCCTCATTTATTATCGAATCAGACATTACAATATATATATGAGATACAGGTTAATCCCGACCCTCTTACTCCTCTTTTCCATGGCCGTTCCCGGACTTTCTGCCCAGGAACGCACAGATACTGTCTATAATCCGTCGATTATCTATACCGGACTTCCTTCGCGATATGAAATCGCCGGATTGCGAGTAACCGGTGCGGATAATTACGAAGATTATATCGTAATTGGTTATTCCGGTTTGAAGGTCGGCGACGAGGTTGAAATCCCCGGCAACGATATTACCGCAGCTGCAAAACGACTGATGCGTCAGGGCTTGTTCGCACAAGCTCAGATTGTTGCTGAAAAAATGGTCGGCAATAAAATTTGGCTAGTAATCAACCTGCGCACCCAGCCGCGTATCTCTGAAGTGCAATATTCTGGAATGAAGAAGAGTGAGCGCGAAGAAGTGCAGAAACGTCTGCAGCTCATGAAGGGTAACCAAATCACTCAGAATATTGTAAACCGAGCAACTCTGATTACCGAAAAATATTTCCAGGATAAAGGTTTCGGTAATGCATCTGTAAAAATCTGGCTTCAGGAAGACCTTAGCCACAAGAATGAGATGATTGTCCACATCGATGTCGACAAACATTCGAAGGTGAAGGTTCATAAGATTTACCTTGAGGGTAACGAAGTATTGTCTGATTCGAAACTGAAGCGAGTTATCAAGAAGACCAACGAAGGTAGCAATATCTGGAAGATTTTCAGCCAGAAGAAATTCGTTGAGTCTGATTATCAAGACGACTTGAACCGCATTCTCGAGAAATATAACGAAATGGGTTACCGCGATGCTAAGATTCTTAGCGACTCGGTTGTCCCCTACAACGAAAATAAGGTTGACGTTTATATTAACCTCGAAGAAGGTAAGAAATACTATATCAGCGACATCTCTTGGGTTGGTAACACCCTCTATTCTACTGAGCAACTTAACTATCTGCTCGGTATGAAGGCCGGCGATGTTTATAACCAGAAACTTCTGAATAAACGTCTGACCACCGACGATGATGCCGTTTCGAACGCCTATATGGATAAGGGTTACCTTTTCTATCAGCTCGTTCCTATCGAAAAGAACATCAACGGCGACTCTATCGACCTGGAATTGCGAATGTTCGAAGGCCCGCAGGCGCGTGTAAATAAAGTTACTATTAACGGTAACGACCGCCTGTATGAAAAGGTTGTTCGTCGCGACCTCCGCGTGAAGCCCGGTGAACTCTTCAGCAAGAACGACGTAATCCGTTCTTTGCGTGAAATCGCCCAGACCGGCCATTTCAACCCTGAAAACATGAACCCCGATATTCAGCCTAACGAAGAGAACGGTACGGTCGATGTTGCCTTTAACCTCGAGTCAAAAGCGAACGACCAGATTGAACTTTCGCTCGGTTGGGGTCAGACCGGTATTATCGGTAAGGTTTCTTTGAAGTTCACTAACTTCTCTATCAAGAATCTGTTTAACACCAGCTCTTATAAGGGCCTGATTCCGCAGGGTGAAGGTCAGACATTCACTATCAGTGCGCAGACCAATGCCCGCTACTATCAGATGTACTCTGTTTCGTTCCTCGATCCTTGGTTCGGTGGCAAGCGTCCTAACTCTCTGCAAGTGTCAGCTTACTATAGCCGTCAGACCGGTGTGAACTCATCTTACTATAACTCTAACTGGTCAAACTCTTATCTCTATAGCGGTTATGGCTATGGTTATAGCTCAAGCTATTATAACGACTACTATCAGAACGCTATCCAAAATGCATACGACCCCAACAAGGTGCTGCAGATGATCGGTGTTACTGTTGGTTTCGGTAAGCGTTTGAACTGGCCGGACGACTATTTCACCTTCACAACCGAACTTAGCTACAACTGGTATTACCTCAAGAACTGGGAATACCTCTACTATATGAACAATGGTACATCTAACGCCCTTGTGCTTGGATTGACCCTTGCTCGTAACTCTATCGATAACCCCTTATACACCCGTCGCGGTTCTACCTTCTCATTGAACCTGCAGTTGACTCCCCCGGCTTCGCTCTTCGGCAAGAAAGATTGGGAGAAACTTTCAAACGAGAACACTACCGCTTCGAAGAAGGAACTTTATCGCTGGATTGAATACTGGAAACTTCGTTTCAAATCGCGTACCTACACCCCGCTTACCGATGTTGACGGCAAATGGACCCTCGTGTTGATGACTCGTGCAGATGTCGGTCTGTTGGGCAGCTATAATAAGTGGTTGCGCTCACCGTTCGAAACCTTCTATGTCGGTGGTGACGGTATGAGTGGATCTTACACTTACGCAACAGAAACCATCGCCCTGCGTGGTTATGAAAACGGTGCGTTGACCCCATGGGGTAGTGAAGGTTATGCTTACACCCGTTTGGGCGTAGAACTCCACTTCCCGTTCATGCTCCAACCCTCAACAACTATCTATGGTTTGATCTTTGCTGAAGGTGGTAATGCCTGGACAACGGTTAAGAACTTCTCGCCGTTCAACCTGAAGCGCTCGGCAGGTGCCGGTCTGCGAATCTACCTCCCGATGGTTGGTATGATGGGTATCGACTGGGCCTACGGTTTCGACACAGTATATGGCGAAAAGGGAGGAAGCCACTTCCACTTCATCCTCGGTCAGGAATTCTAAAGATAACCAATCGAAGAGAAGTTTGTAACAACTTCTCTTTTGATTGCGTCTTAAACCTTTTCGACGCGATGTTGTCTTAAATAGAAAACTTAGGTTAATAACATAATGTTTGTACCCATGAAAAAGATATTTCTTACATTAGTGGTTGTGATGGCAGCTTGTTTTGGTGCCTCCGCCCAGAAGTTCGCTCTTGTGGATATGGAATATATTCTTAAGCAAGTGCCGAACTATGAAATGGCTAATGAACAGTTGCGTCAGCTCTCTTTGCGTTGGCAGAAAGAGGTAGAAGCAGCCAGTGCATCTGCTCAGGATATGTATAAGAAATATGTTTCAGACAAGGTTTTCCTGACTGAAGACCAGATTAAGAAACGTGAGGAAGAAATCGTAGCAAAAGAGAAGGAAGCTTCCGACTTGCGATATAAATATTTCGGCCCGGAGGGTGAACTTTATAAGAAGCGTCAAACGCTGATGAAGCCTATTCAGGACGATGTTTATAACGCCATCAAGAAAATTTCGGAAGAGCGTGGCTATCAATGTATCTTCGACAGGGCCTCTTCAGCCAACATCGTTTATGCCTCTCCGCGTATCGATATCAGCAACGAAGTCCTCGCTAAGTTAGGCTACGCAAACTAAGCTCTTTCGCCTAAATAGAAATTTCTTTCGCCAGCGACAAGAAATCTCCTCCACTCTCGGCAAGAAATCTCCTCCGTCAAAACTTTAGAAAATAATAAACAATAATAGAACCCATCTTACAATGATTAAGAAAATTCTTTTAGCCCTTGCAGTGGCTCTCCCCATGTGTGTTTCTGCACAGTCTGCCAAGTTCGGTGTTGTTGACCCCGAAGCTATCATCCCCGGTATGGCTGAATATACCGCCGCCCAAAGCGAACTCGCTGAATCTTCTAAGACTTACGAATCAGAATATGGTAAGATCAATGAAGAGCTCAAGGCGAAATATGAAGAGTTTCAGAAGGTAGCTTCTGACGAAAGCACTCCTCAGAGCATCAAGGACCGTCGTCTGCAGGAAATCCAGGAACTCAACCAGAAGGCTGAACAGTTCGCACAGACCGCTCAGCAGGAACTCTCTAAGAAGCAGCAGCAGCTGATGGCTCCTATCCAGGAAAAGCTCATCAACGCTATTAAGGCTGTTGGTGCAGAAGGTGGTTACACCATGATCTTCCCCCTCGGAACTGCCGCTTATACCGCAACTGATGTTGTAGATGTAACATCACTCGTAAAGGCAAAGCTTGGCGTTAAGGATACCGCGAAGTAATTTCCCAACGATCAAATAATGTAAAGCGGAGCTGTTAAACCGGCGCGCTACATAATAAAAACTCCTGCAAGTAACATTCGGTTGCTTGCAGGAGTTTTTATATTATTTTTGTTGGCGACTTCTTTATTCCCGTTAGAAACTTCTTATTTCTGTTGGAGGCTTTCGATATAGCGTTCACAAAGCAGATGAGCCGTTGAGCCCGGCCGATTGCTGACTAGCGAGAGAATCTCTTCAGGGCGATGCCATGCAGCCGAGTCGACCTCTGAGGAGAGTTTGAGTTCGGAGGCTGTCACTTTTGCGAAGAAGCCAATCATCAGCATATCTTTGCGCTTAAACCAGCTCGTCACTTTTAATTCAAGTTTTTCAACGCGCTGACCTGTCTCTTCGAAAATTTCTCTTACTGCGCATGTCTCGGCATCTTCTCCGGGAACGATATAGCCTGAAACAAGGTTGCAGAATTCAGTAGAAATGTAATTCTGACGCAGCAGAAGTACTTCGCCACGTTCGTTATAAACCAAAGCAATTGTCGCTACCGGAAAAACATCGAATAGCGGTTTATTGCATTTGTCGCACCAGGGCACTTTCCCTTCGTCGCCGAGGATACGTCCTGAAAGTTCTGACCCGCAGTCGGGGCAATATTTGAAGTGCATAGGGTATGAATGTTTGAGCTCAACTTTGTTGGGCTGTCTTACTTTATAAATGAAAATTTATCGGCATCGCGAACCGTAGGAATCTTTTCGCGTTGCTTTTTGACTTCCGTCAGAGAACAGGTGGCTATTACCATCTCGCCATATTCTGTTGGGATAGTGTAGCCATAGGCATCGGGCTGATGAACGCCGACGGGCTCCGACGAGGGCTTGGGTGCAATCTGTCGGCCTAATTGGTCGGCAATGAGCGATAAGTTATGATACGAGCCGAAATCGTCAACGCCGCTGCGATTGGCACCCACCATTATCACTTGGTTTTCGATAGCGCGGGCAATCAGTAGCTGACGCCATGCATATCCTCGCGCATCAGGCCAATTTGCCGGTAAAAGCACTATGTCGGCTTGCATGTCGATGTTTCTGCCCCAGACCGGGAATCGGAGTTCGTAGCAAATCATCATTGAGACGTTCCAGCCGAGATAATTTACGATTGGGGGGCGTTGTTCACCGTGGGTTACCACTTTCGCTTCTTGTGAGAGGCAGAAAAGATGGTGCTTGTCGTAAAAGATGCGTTCTCCATCAGGTTTGATGATGAATCCGCGATTATAATATCTATCAGCATCCTTGGCGAGGAAACTGCCGGATATCAATAGGTTATAGTTAGCTGCCCATTGGCTTATGGTGGTCATAACCAAGCCGTCGGTTGGGTCGGCGCAATTTAACATTGCCTCGGTATCCTTCATGAAGGATGTGGTAAACAGTTCGGGCAGTACGGCGATATCCACCTCGGCGGGGAGCTTTGCGAGCATAGTGGCCACTCTATGCAGATTTTCCTCGACATTGCCGGCTACAATGTCGAGGGAGAGAACAGCAACCGTCAGTTGATCCTGATAGTTGTTGACGGTAGGGGAGTCCTTCGTCATTCTGTTATAAATTTTTCGGGATGATAACCTGTATATGGACGGTAATATTGCTTTATGGCCTTCATGTCTGCTTCGATGTCGCCGGTCGGTTGGAAGGTGTCGTGGATCATAGCCTTCTTCATCTTGAAATCAACTACGGCTAAGCAGATAGGCACATTTGTCTCATAAGCGATACGCAGGAATCCGGTGTGCCATTGAGCGGTTGCTTTTCGGGTGCCTTCGGGGGTGATGGCAACCACCAGTCGCGATTCCTTGCGAAATCTTTTTATCATCGCCTCAACCAGCGATTCTTTGCGGTTTTCTCTCACAACCGGTATGCCACCGATGGCTTTGAAAAAGTAGCCTAAGGGAAAGAAAAACCATGAGGATTTCATCATAAAGCCGGCGGTGCGTCCGATCGAGCGGATGGCTAATTCGCAGACTATGAAATCCCAGTTTGATGTGTGTGGTGCTACACAAATAATAGCCTTAGGAAAGTCGGGCACTTCGACCTCGACTTTCCATCCGGCCATTTTTAGTAGCCTTGCGGCGAAATTCATTTAGCGATATTGTTGTCTTTTACCTCCTGAGGAATGGCAGCATTCATTTCCTTTACCAGGGCGTTTACGTTGTCGTAGAATTTGGTACGCAGAGCCTTGTAGGCTGCATGGAAGTATGCTGCACGAGCTTTCTTATAAGCGGCGCGGTTCTCGAAGCTGCGAACAGTGTGGTCGAAGCTGATAGTTACTTTGTTAACGGCTGAGATCTGGAGATCTGCAATCTTACCGATAATCTCGGTCATTGCGTCACGGTTTACACCCTTAACGAAGTTCTTTGCTAAGAGACATTCTGCTGCGAGGTCGCCGCATACATACTGGATTTCCTTCTTAAGGTCACGTTTTTTTGCCATAATGTTGATATTTTGAGTGAGTTGAGAGTTATTATCTACGTTTCTGCAGGATAATTCTTGCGAGAGCTGTCTTTGTCGGGGGGATTCGGATAGGATCGCTTTTCTGCAGAATCATGGAGGCTAATTTGGGAGCAACGGGGACGGTGGTGCCAATTGCTTTCATAATAGCGGCGGGATACTGTGAGGGGTGGCCGGTCGACATTACAACGCCTATCTCATGGGCGGATGTGCGCCCGAACAGTGCGCGGTAGGCGGTAGCCGTCTGTGGCCCGAAAATAACATTGTCAGAGGCGTAAACCTGGCGAATAGTTTGTACGATTTCGCGGTCGGTGAATGCCACACCTTCTACATCTTGGCGTAGAAGCTCAAGGTTGCCGTTATAGAGGTCGATAATGCGGGCTAAGTTAGAGGGGTTCCCTACATCCATAGCGCGGGCCACGGTCATCAATGCGCGTCGCGGGCGCAGGCCGCCGGTTTGTAGATATTCTACAAAGGTGTCGTTGGCGTTGTTGGCTCCGATAAATTTTTCAATCGGTAGACCCATCTTTTTTGCCATTAAAGCTGCCGAAAGGTTGCCGAGATTTCCGCAGGGCACACTGACGGTTACTTTCATTGCATCAGGCGATGCGGCGATAGCTCGTGCGTAGGCGTGGAAGTAGCTGATTATCGACGGGAATTGACGAGCGAAGTTGATGGAATTGCCCGACGTTAGGGGAACGGCTTGGTTGAGATCTTTGTCGATAAGCGCCTGTTTGACCAGGGCTTGACAGTCGTCGAAGGTGCCACCGATTTCAACAGGGGTTACATTCTTGCGGCCGGAGAACATAGCTATCTGTTGACGCGATAGTTCGCCTCGCGGATATAGAATGATAACTTCGGCGTCCGGATTTGAGCTGAAACTGTCGGCAAGTGCACCTCCGCTGTCGCCAGAGGTCGCTAACAGAATTGTTAGCTTCTTTTTATTGGGGAGCACCATCGGTAGTAAACGAGCCATGAACCGCGCACCAACATCTTTGAACGATTGTGTCGGGCCATGATGCATTTCCAATACGTATAAACCTTCAGGCCCTACATGCTGTAGTGGCATATTAAAGGTTAGCGCATCGTCTACCAGATGTTTAATTTCAGAGGAGGAAAGCAGGTCGCCAATGAGGGTGTTGCAAACAACGTAGCCTATCTCTTGTAGCGACATTTCTGCAATGTTCTTAAAGAAAGCCCCCGGCAGACGAGGTATCTGTTCCGGCATAAATAGCCCTCCATCGTCTGCTAAACCGTTTTCAATGGCAACAGGGAGAGATACATTACGGATTTTTCCGGTGGTACTATGAAACAACATCGCTTATTGCTTGGCTATTTGTCATTACGGGCTTTTGCCCTATGTTTGCTACAAATTTAGCCAATTCCCACATCTTTCCCAAATATTTTCCTTTCGATTTTCTTAAATATGTTTCATAACATATAGTTAAATTGACTAATTTTGTAACTGAGAATCATAAATGCTCAGTTTATATGGGAAAGAAATCCAAAAATTCCGGAAACGAACCTGAAAAGACAAATGCTGCAAGGCTCTTGGATAAGGCGGGAGTTAGCTATCGTTTAGTGCCGTATGAGGTTGATGAGAATGACCTTTCGGCCACACACGTTGCGGCTACCTTAGGAGAGGACCCTGCAAAGGTGTTCAAAACGCTTGTGCTTCATGGTGAACGTACAGGCGGGGGCGGCTATTTTGTATGTGTGGTTCCTGCAGCAGCTGAGGTTGATCTGAAGAAGGCTGCCAAGGCTGCCGGAATGAAGAAGGCGGATTTAATTCCAATGAAGGAGTTATTGCCGTTAACGGGTTATATTCGAGGCGGTTGTACACCGGTAGGGATGAAAAAGCCTTTCCCTACATATTTCCATTCTACTATAATGGATTTTGACCATGTATATCTTAGCGCCGGGCAGCGAGGTTTGCAGTTTGAACTGGCTCCGACGGATATCATTGGTTATGTAAAGGGGGAAACTGCCGACCTGATTAAGCCGGATTAGGGTGAGTGGCGAATGAATAGGGGAGTGGTGAATTCTGTTATCCTGAAAATTTAGAATCTATGAATAGTTTCGGAAATATTTATCGTTTGACATCGTTCGGTGAATCACACGGAAGGGCTATAGGCGGTGTGATTGATGGTGTGCCTTCGGGAATTGAACTTTCATTAGCGGAGGTACAAGCGGCGTTGGATCGTCGTCGACCGGGGTCGTCGTCGACTGTTACGCAACGTCGCGAAGCTGACCGGCTGCAGGTGCTGTCTGGCGTGATGGCGGTTGATTCGGATGGCTGTCTGGGAGCTTTAATGCCGGATAGCGACAGGGTTGTAACGCTTGGGAGTCCGATTGGCTTCTATGTTGAGAACCGCGATAATAATTCTGCGGCTTACGATAATCTACGCGACGTTTACCGCCCGAATCATGCCGATTTTACATATCAGAAGAAATATGGGCTGCGCGATTGGCGAGGTGGCGGACGTAGTTCCGGACGTGAAACGCTCAGTAGGGTAGTGGCCGGCTCGATTGCGGAGCAGATTTTGGCTAAGTTTGGTGTCTCGATTTCGGTAGAAGTTGCTGAAATCGGGGGATGCAATGATGCTGACCGTTTTGAACAGATGATAACAGAGGCACGCAACGCCGGCGATTCGCTTGGCGGCGTTGTTAGCTGTAGTATAAAAGGTGTACCGGTAGGATTGGGTGAACCTGTGTTCGGGAAATTGCAACAGATGCTTGCTTCGGCGATGCTGTCGATCGGTGGTGTTCATGGATTTGAGTATGGCGATGGATTTCGCTTGGCTAAGATGCGCGGCAGCGAAGCGTCGGATGGAATTCGTCCTGATGGGTTCATGTCGAATCATTGTGGCGGTATTCTCGGAGGCATCTCAAATGGAGAGGAAATCACGATGAGGATAGCGTTTAAGCCAACTCCGTCGATTTCCATTCCGCAACCATCTATAACCGTTGCCGACGAGCCGACCGAAGTGAAGACTATCGGCCGTCACGATCCTTGTATTGCTATCCGAGGTGCTGAGGTAGTCAGGGCAATGGCGGCGATGACTATCTTTGATGCGTATTTGATAAATCGTAGTTCGTGTCTGTAAAATAAGGCTGATGGGTAAATATTATAAAGAGTATTCCGATTTCTTGGCCGAGCAGTTCCCGGGACGCAAGATGCAAAAGCTGACGATTGATGCCGGCTTTAGTTGTCCGAATCGCGACGGGACGCTGTCGAGAGGTGGGTGTGCATATTGTAATAACAACTCGTTTTCGCCGGGGAGTCATGAGGGTGTGCGCCAAGTTCGCCCGATTTCCCAACAGATTGAAGAAAGTAAATATTTCTTTCGCCGGAAATATCCAGATATGAGATATTTGGCGTATTTCCAAAGCTATACGAATACTTATGGCGATGTTGACGCCTTAATGAGCATGTATGATGAAGCTTTGGCGGCTGAGGGGGTTGATGGCCTTATTATAGGTACACGCCCGGATTGTCTGCCTGAGCGGCTGCTCGAGGAGCTGGCACGACGTAAGGCCGAGGGGCATTGGATTATGATAGAGCTGGGGGCGGAGAGCTCTCACGACGCTACATTGTTGCGTGTGAATCGTTGCCATACATGGCAGGCTACGATTGAGGCTGTCGATAGGGTGAAAAGTCATGGCTTGTCGGTAGGCTTACATCTGATAATGGGATTGCCGGGAGAGGATGAGGCGATGATGATGCAAACTGTAGAACGCGCAGCGGAGCTACATCCCGATACTATTAAGTTTCATCAACTTCAGATTATCGAAGGCTCTACCATGGCTAAGCATTGGAAAGAAGGGGAACGGTTTGAATTGTTTGAGATAGAGCCGTATATTGATTTGTGTGGAAAAATTGTTGAAATGATGAATCGGATTAGTCCGTCAACGGCTATCGAACGATTTACATCATCGGCTCCGGCGGAGCTTTTGATTGCCCCGCGATGGGGGTTGAAAAACTATCAATTTGTCAACCTACTCCACCTGCGTTTGGCAAAAATCGACCATAAATAATTCCATTTGGAAAATCTTTTGGCCGAAAAACTCACTTTGTGTCAGATTCTTCGAAGAAAGTAGGAAATTTGGAATCATGGGAATTTTGTGCCCTAAAATTAGCCTTTTATTGCCAAAAAATTGCTATCTTTGTGGTCGGAAAAGAGCAGGTCTATGCGTGCTGTTTTACCATTATTATTGCATAAGATTGAAAATCAAGATGATAGAGGGCGTGTTACAGCTATGCTGTGATGCTATGCTTTGATTTTTAGATGACCAATTTTCATGCTTTTTTAACCCTTGTAGAAACATTCGCTACAAAGAGCGCGATTTTTGAAATTCTGTGAATTGGGAGAATGTTTCGAAATTAACACCGGAAATCACAACAATATAGTTCATGATATCTTTAGGAATTTTTGGTATCGACGCCGTCGTATTAGCCGTAGTGGCGCTGCTCACCGGAGCAGGGCTCGTATGGTTAGCTATGTGGCTCGCCGGCCTTATTTCTCCTCGCTCCTTTAATCCTCAGAAGGGAGAGGCGTATGAATGTGGTATCCCTACCCGTGGTGAATCAATGGCTCGCTTCCATGTAGGGTATTACCTTTTCGCAATTCTCTTCTTGATGTTCGACGTAGAAACTGTCTTTCTGTTCCCCTGGGCGGTTAAACTCAAAACCCTCGGTACTGATGGCATTCTCTGCGTCGCTGTATTTTTTGCTATTTTAGTGCTGGGTCTGGTATACGCCTGGCGGAAAGGAGCGCTCGAATGGAAATGAAAAAAGTAACCGCTCAAGGCCTCCCCTACGAAGCCTGGAAGGATAACGAATATATCGAGAAGCTCGTAACAGAGCTCCAGGAGTCGGGTACAAATGTAATTGTCGGTTCGTTCGACAAGCTTATCAACTGGGGGCGTTCTAACTCGCTCTGGCCGCTCACCTTCGCCACCAGTTGCTGCGGTATCGAATTCGTATCGCTTGGAGCCGCCCGTTTTGATATGGCGCGATTCGGCTGGGAAGTAGCTCGTTCGTCGCCCCGTCAGGCCGACTTTATGATGGTAGCCGGCACGATTGTTCACCGCATGGTGCCCGTGTTCCGCCGCCTCTACGATCAGCTGGCTGAGCCGAAGTACGTAATTGCTTGCGGTTCGTGCGCAATCTCCGGCGGTCCGTTCCGTAAGAGCTACCACGTAGCTAAGGGTATCGGCGACATCGTTCCCGTTGACGTTTACTGCCCCGGCTGCCCCCCGCGCCCCGAAGCAATGATTTACTCAATCATGCAGCTTTCGCGCAAAGTTAAGGTGGAACGCTTCTTCGGAGGTGTTAACCGCCAGGAAAACCAGAAGGAATTTCTCGCCGCCCATCCAATCGAGGATACCTCAGCGGCCAATATTGACTGATCAACCATCAATTAAAATACATGGCTAACTTGCAGGACAAAATCTCGAAACTGTTCCCCGAAGCAACCTTCGAGGAGGGGGAGATTTTACTGGTAAACATCCCCGACGCTAAGCTGCATAGCTTGGTGCAGACTCTCCGCGACGATTCTGAGATGAGCTTCGACTATCTCGTAACAATCGTTGGTATGGACTGGGTTTCTTCCCTGGGATGCATTTATTATCTGACTTCGACAAAGACAAAGCAGTTTATCTCGGTTAAGGTGCAGACCACCGACCGCGAGAAACCGATGCTTCATTCTATCGCCGACCTCTATCGTATCGCTGTTACGTTTGAACGCGAAGTTTACGACTTCTACGGGATTATCTTCTTGAACAATCCCGATATGCGTCGTTTGTTCCTTAATATTGACTGGGTAGGTTACCCCTTGCGTAAGGACTACGATGCTAACCCCGAACTGAACCCCGTTTCAATCAAGAGCGAACGCCAGACCGACCACACCGACACTTGGACGGAGCAGCCTGACGGCACGATTAAGCACGAGCGTCCCCGCGTTTTCAACGCCGACGACTTCGTTGTTAACATCGGCCCGCAGCACCCCTCAACCCACGGTGTATTGCGCTTCCGCACCGCTGTCGACGGCGAAACCATCCAGAAGATTGACGTCTACATGGGCTACATCCACCGCGGTGTTGAAAAGCTCTGTGAAGACCTCACATATCCTCAGACCCTCCACTTCATGGACCGTCTGGATTATTTCTCGGCTCATCCCTATCACCATGGCCTCTGCCTCGCTATCGAGAAGGCTGCCGGCATTGAAGTGCCCCGCCGTGCTCAGGTTATCCGCGTGCTGATGGATGAACTTTCGCGTATTGCATCTCACTGCCTCTTCATCGGTACGTTCTGTATGGACCTTGGTGCTACAACCATGCTGTTCTATACGTTGCGTGTTCGCGAGCAGATTCTCGATATCATGGAGAGAACTTGCGGCGCTCGAATGACATTCAATTATGACTGCATCGGCGGCGTAATGCAAGACCTCGACGAAAACTTCGTCAAGGATGTTGAGGAGCTCCTCGCCGTTCTCGATAAGAACGTAGCTGAATATAACAAGTTGTTTACAGGCAACGTTATCGCTCAGAACCGTCTGAAGAACGTTGGCGTAATGACTAAGGAACATGCTATTTCAGCCGGTGTAACCGGTCCTTCCGGTCGTGCATCCGGTTGGGCTTGCGATGTACGCCAGACCCACCCCTACAGCGTTTACTCCGAACTGAAATTTGATCAGGTTATTCGCCATAATGGTGATTCTCTCGATCGCTTCTCTAACCGCGTTGACGAAATTCTTCAGTCAAAGGGTATCATCGAGCAGCTGCTCAAGATGCTTCCCGCTGAAGGCGAATATTGCGCAAAGGTTCCCAAGGTGCTGAAGCTGCCTGTAGGCCACTGGTTCCAGGCAGTAGAAGGCTGCCGCGGTCTGTTCGGTGTATACATCGAAAGCGATGGCTCAACCAAGCCCTACCGTCTGAAGCTTGTAACTCCCGGAGTTCCCTCTGCCGCCGTAGTTGATTCAATCACACGCGGTCAGAAGATTGCCGACTTGATTACTATTAGTGGTTCGATGGACTACATCGTGCCCGATATGGACCGTTAAGTCTACCGGAAAAGAGAAAATTCATCGGAAATAGAAATAAAAACTTCCTGATATTCAATTCTGTTACTTGTCATGAGTAATTACACTATAGATAATTTCGGCAGCATGACTGCATGGGTCGACTCCCTGTTGAACTCCTTCATGCCCTCCTGGCTTGCTACAACTTTGGAGTGTGTGTTAGTAGGAGTAGGCCTATTGCTGGCATATGCATTGTTGGCGCTCTTCTACATTCTTTATGAGCGTAAGATTTGCGCTTACTTCCAGTGTCGTCTCGGCCCGAACCGAGTAGGCCCCTGGGGCCTCTGCCAGAGTTTCGCCGATATGTTCAAGATTCTTATTAAAGAGCTTATCTCGCTGAATCATATCGACAAATTCCTCTTCGCCCTGGCGCCTTATTTAGTAATTATTGCTTCAATGCTCTGCTTCGCAGTGCTCCCTTGGGGTAACGGTCTGCAGATTATTGATTTCAATATCGGCATCTTCTTCCTGATTGCCTGCTCATCAATTGGTGTGCTCGGTATCCTGTTGGCCGGTTGGTCGTCAAACAACAAGTTCACCCTTATCGGTGCACTTCGATCAGGCGCCCAGATGGTCAGCTACGAGCTCTCAATCGGCCTGTCAATCCTGACAATGGTTGTATTAGCCGGCACCATGAGCGTCCCTGAAATTGTAGAAGCTCAGGCCGACCATTGGTTTATCCTTTCAGGTCACATCCCTGCAATCATTGCATTCATTATTTATCTGATTGCCGGTACAGCCGAAACAAACCGTGGCCCGTTCGACCTTCCCGAAGCTGAAAGTGAACTTACCGCCGGTTACCATACAGAGTACTCCGGTATCCACTTCGGTTTCTTCTACCTCGCAGAATACCTTAACCTGTTCGTTGTTTCCGGCGTAGCAACGCTGCTCTTCCTCGGTGGTTGGATGCCCCTCCACATCGACGGTTGGGATGGCTTCAACGAAGTTATGGGCTATATCCCCTCAGTGGTATGGTTCCTGCTTAAGGCATTCGCAATGTCCTTCATCATTATCTGGTTTAAGTGGACATATCCCCGTCTGCGTATCGACCAACTGCTTACTCTCGAATGGAAATACCTCCTGCCGATCAACCTCGTAAACCTCGTACTGATGGTTTTGGTTGTAGTATCAGGCTTCCATCTCTAAAAATACCCAACAATCCTGCCGGGCCATCCCGGCAGGATATAACTCTATCTCCTTAGAAAAAATAAACGCATTAACTCGCAATAAGATGAGCGACAATTACGGAAAAATAGCCCAGGTAATCGGCCCTGTTGTCGACGTTACCTTCGAGGGCGATCAGAACAATCTGCCGCCGATTTTCACGGCGCTCACAGTAGCGCGTCCCGACGGTTCGAACTTGATTCTCGAAGTGGAGCAACACATCGGTGAAGATACAGTTCGCTGTGTGGCTATGGAGAGTACCGACGGCTTGCGTCGTGGCCTCCGAGTTGACTCCCTCGGACGTCCTATCGCTGTACCAACCGGCGACCAGGTAAAAGGTCGTCTGCTCAACGTGATTGGTGATGCCATCGACAACCTTCCCGATCTAAACCGTGAGAACCTTCGCCCGATTCATCAGCCCGCCCCTGAATTTGAGGATCTGACTATCGGTTCAGAGATTCTTTACACCGGTATTAAGGTGATTGACCTCCTCGAGCCTTATAGCAAGGGTGGTA
>CAZKYD010000040.1:13393-18515 GCA_964556875.1 uncultured Alistipes sp. | reverse complement strand
GGAATACGTTGACGAAATCAACGCCCTCGGTGGTAAGCTGCCCGATGCTATCGGTATCCCCGAAGAACAGCTCCGTAAGGCTGCTAAGAGCGCCGTTTGCAAGATCAACATCGACTCAGACTCACGTCTTGCAATGACCGCTGCCGTTCGTCGTGTATTCCACGACAAACCCGGTGAATTCGACCCCCGTAAGTATCTCGGCCCGGCTCGTGACGAAATGGAAAAGCTCTACAAGCACAAGATCGTTAACGTGCTCGGTTCTAACGGTAAGGCTGAATAATCCTCGTTAAAATCGCCAAAGCGCCCCCAGAAAGGGCTCTTGAAATAACAACAGGCTGTTGCATATCAATATGCACAGCCTGTTTTCTTTCTGCCGTTATTTTTGTTAAGTGGTTAATATTTATTGCAAATAACTCAATATTTTTGTAACTTTGCAGAAAGGCGAAATATGCCTACAATTCTACATTCCCGGAAATGAGCGACGAAAACGAACTGAACGACAAGACCGAAATCCCTGAAAACGCCGGAGGCAACGACGCCTCCGAACCCCATGATTATTCGAATATCCCGGGTGGCGGCTCGGTGAGAGACGACTCCTCGCGCCTGCGCCTCGGCGGTATGTTCCGCAACTGGTTTCTCGATTATGCCTCGTATGTAATCTTGGAACGTGCGGTGCCGCATATCGACGACGGCTTGAAGCCGGTGCAACGCCGTATCCTCCACTCGATGAAGACCATCGACGATGGCCGCTACAATAAAGTGGCGAACATCGTGGGTAACACTATGCAGTATCACCCCCACGGCGATGCTTCAATCAAGGATGCGTTAGTGCAACTCGGCCAGAAAGAATTGCTCATTGACACACAGGGAAACTGGGGAAATATCCTGACCGGCGACGATGCCGCTGCCGGCCGTTATATCGAGGCACGCTTGTCGCCGTTTGCCCTCGAAGCCCTCTACAACCCCAAAATTACAGACTGGGTGCCCTCCTACGACGGCCGTAAGCAGGAGCCGGTAACCTTGCCGGTGAAATTCCCGTTGCTGTTGTTCCAGGGAGTAGAAGGTATTGCCGTAGGTTTGTCGTCGAAGATTTTGCCGCATAACTTCAATGAGATTCTCGACTCAGCGATCGCCTATCTGCAGGGACGCGAGTTTACGCTCTTCCCCGATTTCCCGACCGGTGGCCTGATCGACGTAGCCCGTTACAACGATGGCGAACGTGGCGGTACGGTAAAAGTGCGTGCTAAAATCGAGAAAATCGACAATACTACACTTGCCGTAACCGAAATCCCGTATGGCAAGACAACGCGCACCGTGATCGAATCTATCCTGAAAGCCTACGAAAAAGGGAAAATCAAGATTCGCAAGGTTGACGATAACACCTCTGACCAAGCCCGAATCCTGGTACATCTCCAGCCGGGTACATCCTCCGATAAGGCCATCGATGCGCTGTATGCTTTCACCGATTGCGAAGTGGCAATTTCGCCCAACTGCTGCGTGATTGACGACCGCAAACCGATCTTTGCAAACGTTAGCCAGCTGTTGCGCCATAGCGCCGACCGCACACGCGAACTGCTCCGCCGCGAATTGGAGATAAAGCTGGGCGAGGTTCGCGAACAACTGAATTTTGCATCACTCGAACGTATCTTCATCGAAGAACGTATCTATAAAGATAAAGAATTTGAACAGGGCGAAACAATGGAAGCCGTTGTTGCCCATGTTCATAAACGCTTGAAACCGTTCCTGCCGAAATTGGTGCGCCCGGTAACCGACGACGATGTGCTCCGCTTGATGGAAATCAAGATGAAGCGTATCTTGAAGTTCTCCGCAAAGGAAGCCGACAGAGTTATCGCCGTCTATAATGAACGCATTGAAGAGCTGCAGGGACATTTGGCGCATATCACCGACTACACTGTCGACTGGTTCCTCTCGCTCAAAGAAAAATATGGCGCAGCATTCCCGCGCCGTACCGTTATCCGCGCCTTCGACAATATCAAGGCTTCGAGCGTAGCCGAAGCTAACGAAAAGCTATATATCAACCGCGAAGAAGGCTTTATCGGCACACAGATGAAGAAGGATGAATTCCTGTTTAACTGCTCAGTGCTCGATGAGGTAATTATCTTCTATAACGATGGCCGTTATAAGGTTGTCCGCGTTGCCGATAAGCTCTTTATCGGTAAGAACGTAAAGCATATCGGACTGTTCGACAAGAACGACGACCGAATGGTTTACAACGTCATCTACCAAGACGGACGTGGCGGCACCTACTACATGAAGCGATTCAACGTTTCGGGTGTGACCCGCGATAAGGAATATAACCTGACGCGCGGCACCGCCGGTAGCCGTATCGTTTGGTTCTCGGCGAACCCTAACGGCGAGGCTGAAGTAGTGAAGGTTACCCTGAAACCGAAACCCCGCTTGACAAAGCTGCAATTCGATATCGACTTCTCTGAACTTGCCATTAAGGGTAAGCAGAGCATGGGTAATATCGTAACGCGCAACGAAGTTCATCGCTTCTCGCTGAAGGAGAAAGGAACGTCGACGCTCGGCGGACGCGAAGTTTGGTTTGATCGCGATGTGCTCCGCTTGAATTATGACGGACGTGGCGAACTGCTCGGCGAATTTAACGGCGAGGATAAGATTTTGGTAATCACACGTCAAGGTGAATACTATACAACCTCGTTCGAGGCTACCAACCATTATGACCATGTTGATATCCTGCGTATCGAGAAATTCCGCCCGAACCATATCTGGACTGCAATTCTCAACGATGCCGACCAGGGATTCCCATATCTGAAACGCTTCACTTTTGAAGTGTCGGCAAAACGCCAGCGATTCATCGGTGAGAATCCGAAGTCGGAACTGATATTGCTGACCGACACTCCGGGGGCTCGTTTCAGCCTTAGCTTCAAGGGCGACGATAGTCATCGCGAACCGATAGAGATTGATGCCACTGACTTTATCGCAGTGAAATCGCTGAAAGCTAAGGGTAAACGCCTTACGACTTTCGACCTCGACAAGGTGACCGAAATCGAACCCCGCGAAGATGCAGAACCGGATGTTGAAACGCCCGACGAACCGGACCCCACTGATGGCGTTACGCCCGATGGCGCCGAGCCTACAGAACCCGAAATGAGCGACGAAGAGCTCCGCGATTCGATCATCGGGCAGGAACGCCTGTTCTAAAACTTAACGTCTAACAAACAAGAAATCCATTCTATCGCAATGCGCCGATTTCTGCTGACAATGCTGATACTGCTTTCCGGCCTGGCTCTGCAACTGCGAGCTGAAGAGCCTTTACGCACTGAAGATCCTCTACGCCCGGTAAGTTCGGCATTCATGGTCGACGGAGGTAGCTCCCATTTGCTCGACACGTATCTCTCCCCACTGAAATATACCGGCTGGCATGTCGGGTTTTCGTATGAACGCAACCAAGCGATGAAATTCTCTCCGGAAAAATGGCGTCAGCAGTTGATGCTTGGGATAGAATATAACGATGGCTCCAATCCCGCGAAAAATGCCTCATTGCTCTATGGCAATCTGGCGGCATCATGGTCGATGAGCCGCTTATGGCGCTTGCCATATCGCCTGCGTGTGTCGGTGGGCGGCTTTGTTGGGGGTAATCTTGGAATGATGTATAACGACCGCAACGGCAATAATCCCGCTTCGGTAAAAGCGGATATTGATCTTGGCCTTACGGCGGCTTTAGGCTGGAATTTCAAGGTGAAGAAGTTGCCGGTAAATCTGCGCTGGCAAACCTCTATGCCCATTGTCGGAGCGTTTTTCTCTCCGGAATATGACGAGCTTTATTACGAAATTTCGCTCGGCAATAAGCATGGACTTGCCCATTTCGCCTATCCCGGCAATATGTTCCGTTGGGACAACCTCGTCACTGCCGACCTTGGACTCGGCACATCGAGCTTGCGTGTAGGTTTCCGCTCTCAAATCTATTCCTCTGAAGTCAATCATATCACAACGCGCAATTTCTCATATGCATTTGTGCTGGGCGTGGTGACCGATTGGCTTTCAGTATCTCCCCGAAAGACGTTGCCTGAGCGTAATGCAAAGGTTGAATGGGCTTATTAAGTTGAAAAAGGCTGCCTTATGAATCTAAAGAAACTCATATATTTCCCCGTAATTGCAATATTGGCGTTAACTACGGTTGCGTGTCATGACGTTGAGGATTATGCCGACGATCCCGTTGGCAATTTTGAGCAGTTATGGTCAATCCTCGATGAGCATTATTGCTTTTTTGCCGAAAAGGGGGTAGATTGGGATTCAATCCATACGGTTTATCGTCAGCAAGTAGCTTCGCAGATGTCGCGCGAAGAGCTGTTTGATGTCTGCGCGAAGATGCTCGATGAATTGCGCGATGGCCATACCAACCTTTCTTCGTCGTTTAATACCTCATACTATCGCAAATGGTGGAGCGATTATCCTCAGAATTATGATGCTCGTCTGATCGAGGAATATTACTTCAATTTTAATTATCGTTCGGTTGGAGGCATCATCTACGGGCTTCTGCCGGAGAACATCGGCTATATGCACTATTCCAGTTTCTCGTATGGAATAGGTGAAGGGAATCTTGACTCCGTGTTGTCATACCTTGCTACGGCCGATGGCCTTATCCTCGATGTCCGCGATAATGGAGGGGGCTCGATGTCGAATGTTGAAACCCTTGTGGCTCGCTTTACGTCGGAGCGCATCCTTGCCGGCACTATTTGTCATAAGAATGGCCCCGAGCATGATGATTTCTCGGAGCCATATCCCTATTATTATAACCCGGCAGAAGAGGGGAGAATGATGTGGGGTAAGCCGGTGGTGGTGCTGTGCAATCGTTCTACCTATTCGGCAGCAAATAATTTTGTGTCGGTGATGAAGACATTGCCCAATGTAACTATTGTTGGCTCTACAACTGGCGGTGGATCGGGCATGCCCTTCTCGTCGGAGCTCTCTAACGGTTGGGCAATTCGATTCTCGGCATCCCCGGTGCGCGATCCGCAGGGTAATCTTACGGAGTTTGGGGTAGAACCGACCGAAGGCTGTGTGGTTGATATGGACAAGCAGGCAGCCCTCGACGGCCATGATACAATCCTTGATTTTGCCGTCGCCTACCTCCTCA
>CAZKYD010000040.1:0-13293 GCA_964556875.1 uncultured Alistipes sp. | reverse complement strand
GCAGCCCTCGACGGCCATGATACAATCCTTGATTTTGCCGTCGCCTACCTCCTCAGATAACGTCTATCTACTAAAATAATCTCCACTCCGGCTTATTTATTCCGCCAGCAAATAGTTTGCACTGCGCTTTTGCGGTGAAAAAACAAGATATTCACCGCAAATTTGCGGTGAATAATGCCATTTTTCGCCGCATCCCCCATTTTTTAGCTTGTTTCCCCGATAAAACCCGTTATTACAAAAAATGTAATTACAAAAAATGTAATTACAATTTGTGTAATTACATTTTTTGTATTATTTTTGCTGCATCAATAAATAGGAGCAACAAGTATGGAAACACCATTTATTTTTGGGAAAATAGCTACTGACGCGAATTTTACTGACCGTGAGCAGGAAACAAAAATGCTGGTAGCTCATTTTACATCGTTGATAAATACGATTATTATTTCGCCACGTAGGTGGGGAAAGAGCTCGCTCGTAAGTAAAGCTGCCAAGTTAGCCATGGAGCAAGATAAGCAGCTTAGAATATGTCATATCGATCTATTTAATGTAAGAAACGAGGAGCATTTCTACGCTTTGTTAGCTCAAAAGGTAATCGCGGCAACGGCGTCGCGATGGGACGAGGCTGTTGAAACCGCAAAGCAGTTTTTCTCTCATTTAGTGCCGAAAATATCTATAGGCACAGATCCCACGAATGAAATATCGTTAGATTTCGATTGGCCTGAAGTTCGCCGGAACCCGGATGAGGTGCTCGACTTGGCTGAAAAGATAGCAGCGGCCAAAGGGCTGAAAATCGTAATTTGCATTGATGAATTTCAAAATATTGCAGAGTTCGATGAGCCTGATTATTTCCAGAAACGCTTGCGTTCTCATTGGCAACTACATCAGAATGTTGCCTACTGTCTGTATGGCAGTAAGCGCCATATGATGTTGGAGGTGTTTACCGATTCGTCGAAGCCTTTCTATAAATTTGGCAATCTGATGTTTCTGAATAAGATTGAAACTCCGGCCTTAATCTCGTTTTTTAAGCAAAGGTTTGCCGACACCGGTAAGGAAATTACAGATGAGGCTTGCAAGTTGATAGCAACCTTGGTTGACAATCATCCTTATTATGCCCAGCAATTAGCTCAACTGTCATGGCTTCGCACGGAGCATTTATGTACTGAAACGATAGTAAAGGATGCCCACTCTTCATTGGTAGAGCAATTGAGCCTTTTGTTTGTTACAATTACCGAGACGTTGACGTCGCAGCAACTATTTTATCTTAAAGCCCTGCTTGCCGGAGAGCCGGCAATTTCGTCGACAGAGACGCTCCACCGTTACAATATATCCTCGCCTACTTCAGCAGCACGATCGAAAGCAACGTTAGTGAAGCGCGATGTGTTGGATAATCAAGCCGGAGAGCTTACTTTCCAAGACCCGATTTATGCGTATTGGTTAAAGCATGCCTATTTCGCTTGATTGCAGTAGCTATTCTGTAGCTCGGATATATTAAACGCCCTTCGGAACGTGGAGTTGCGAAGGGCGTTTAATATAGGGGTTGGGGATTAGTCTTTTTTATTAAGATTGATGGGGGCGTCGGGCTTTTTGATGCCGTCGCGGATGAGGAGCGCATCAATTGTGGGATCCTGACCACGGAAGCGACGATAAATCAGATCGGGCGCTTCTGAGCCACCTTTCTCAAGGATGTTCTGGCGGAACGAATCAGCTGTTTTGCGGTCGAAAATGCCGTTCTCTTTGAAGTGAGCAAAGGCATCGGCATCGAGCACTTCCGCCCATTTGTAGGAGTAGTAGCCGGCAGAATAGCCTCCGGAGAAGATATGGCTGAATTGGGGCGATGTAGCCACACCGTCAACATCCGGGAAGATACGAACAGATTCCATTGCGTTGCGTTCGAAAGCTACCGGATCGGCAACCTCGGTAGAGTCGGTCAGACCGTGCCATGCCATATCGATATAGCAGAATGAAAGCTGACGCATGCAAGAATAGGCTGCGCCGAACTGCGATGATGCGATAATCTTGTCGACGAGCTGCTGGGGGATAGGTTCACCGGTCAGATAGTTCTTGGCGAATGAGTCGAGGAATTCTTTTTCGGTGAGGTAGTTCTCGTTGAACTGAGATGGTAGCTCTACAAAGTCGCGATATACGTTGGTGCCGGAGAGGGATACATAGTTGCAACGTGTCAGCAGGCCGTGGAGGGCATGACCAAACTCATGCAGGAAAGTCTCAACTTCGTAGGGGGTAAGCAGTGAGGGCTTTTCAGCTGTCGGTTTTGTGAAGTTCATCACGATTGAAACCAATGGGCGGTTGTCCACACCGTTTGCATCAACAAATTGCTCAGAGAAGTTAGTCATCCAAGCGCCGGGACGCTTGGTTTCGCGGGGGAAGAAGTCGGTATAAAGTACGCCGATGAATTGTCCCTGCTCGTCGGTTACGTCGTAAGCTGTTACATCGGGATGATAAACTTCGATAGAGTCGTTCTTGGTAAACTGCAGGCCGTAAAGCTTGGTAGCCAGGCCGAACACACCGTTGATAACATTGCTGAGCTCGAAGTAGGGGCGAAGTTGCTCTTCGTCGTAGCTGTAGCGCTCATTTTTCAGTTTGTTGGCGTAATAGCTATAGTCCCAAGCGTTGATTGTGGTAGGTTTCCCTTCATATTTGGTTGCAAATGCAGTCAGCTCGTCCATCTCCTTGTTGAGGGCGGGACGGTAGGCTTCGCGCAACTGGTCGAGAAGTTTATAAACATTCTCGGGGGTGCGGGCCATTGTGCGTTTCAGCGAATGGTCGGCAAAGGTTTTGCTGCCGAGGAGAGATGCGATTTGCTGGCGCAGGGAGGCAATCTTAGTGAGCACCGGGAGGTTGTTATATTCGCCGGATGTGTTGCGGCCGCAGTAGAGACGGTAGAACTTTTCGCGCAGGTCGGGACGTTCAGAGTATTTCATGAACGCCATATAGGTAGGCTGAGCGAGGGTAAAGAGGAATTCTCCTTTGCGTCCTTTAGCTTCGGCGAGCTGAGCGGCTTCGTCAACGATTCCCTTGGGGAGGCCGGCGAGGTCGTTAGAGGTAAGCCAAATTTCGTAGGTGTTAAGTTCCTTCAGCACGTTCTGGCCGAAGCGGGTAGTAAGCTCGGAGAGCTCAGCGAAGAGTTTGCGGAAGGTTTCGCGGTCTTCCCCTTGCAGGTCAGCACCGGAGAGGGCAAAGCTGTCGTAGGTTTGCTGCAGCAGTTTCGATTGCTCGGGAGTTAGAGTCAGCGCATTGCGGTTGCTATAAACAGCCTTAACGCGTTTCCAGAGTTTTTCGTTGAGGATAGTTGATGTAGAGTAATCGGAGAGTTTGGGGGTTACGCGCATCGAGATGTCCATCATTTCGTCGTCGGCATTAGCCGAAAGAAGAGGGAAGAAGACGCCGAGCGCGCGGTTAAGTTCGTCGCCTGCACGATCCAGTGCAACGATGGTATTCTCGAAAGTCGGGGCTTCGGGATTGTTGGCGATAGCTTCGACTTCAGCTTTAGCTGAGGCGATGCCATGTTCGATAGCCGGCTCATAGTCGGCATTGCTGATTTGTGTAAATGGAGCGGTTGCGTGAACAGTATTAAATTGGTTTGCGAAAACTGCTCCGGGGCCTGTTTGGGCCTGAGATGACATTGTTAACATTAGGCTACAAGTAACTGCAGTGAGTAGTTTCTTCATATTTTATTGTTTGTGTTTGCTTGAGGATTGCGCGAAGGTGTTGCGCTCCCAGAAGATGCCGTCGGCATATCCCTGGATTGAGGGATTTTCTTCGGCCATTAAAAGGCGCTTCACACTCCATAAACAGTATTCTTGATTAATCTCTATCCCGCAGAAATGTCGGCCGAGCTTTTTCGCTACTACGGCGGCGGTTCCGCTGCCGAGAAACGGGTCGAAGACAATGGCTCCGGGACGCGAGGAGGCAAGAATAAGTTTTGCATACAGCTTTTCGGGCTTTTGGGTGGGATGGTCGGTATTTTCCGGCATAGACCAGAATGGGATACTGATATCGTCCCAAAAGTTTGAAGGATAGGTAGACCGGAAATTGCCGTTGTCGGTGGCTTCCCAATCTTTAGGTTTGCCGCTCTCCTTGTATGGCGCCAAAACTCGTCGGCGCACTTTTACGGATTCTACGTCAAAATAGTAGTCGTTAGGATTTTTGACGGCAAACCATATATCCTCCATACCGTTTTTCCAGTTCATCTTTGCGCCACGCCCTTTTTCGCGTTGCCACGAGATGCGGTTGATGACGGTCAGACGTTCGGAAATCACTTTCTGCATAGCGGCTGTACATTTCCAGTCGCCACACATGTAAAGCGACCCCGAAGGTGCGAGCTTGTCGCACACCTTGTAAAACCAGCTGCGGAGATAGCTCTCGTAATCCTCCGGATTCATAGCAGCAAAATGTGTGCCATTAAAATTTTTGTCGAGGTTGTAAGGAGGATCGATGATTATCAAGTCGAAGCAGCCGTCGGGGAGATAATCAATGGCGTCGAAAAGATCGGCATTGATTATTTTATCGATATATCCGTCGGAGGGGATAGCCTTAGCGGAGATAATGTTGGCAGCGAGATGGTCTATCTCGTTAGGCATTATCGTTAAGGTTTTATTCCTTCCGGCTCGCAATTTTTTTTCGTTGACGGTTTGAGACATCAGATACATCGGCTTGTTAATATTGCAAAGGTACTCAAAAAAGTGCAACTTCCTTCCCCCTTTGTTTGAAAAAAGTTGAATTTGCGATACGTTTCATCGAGAAAATTTGGTAACTTTGAAATTCGAATAATCCGAAATTCATAATCGATAAACCATGACCTCCCAAAAGGAACAATATATATATGAAATGCCCCTCAAAGTTAGGGACTACGAAGTAGATTCACAGGGGATTGTCAATAATGCCAACTATCTCCATTATCTCGAACATACGCGCCATGAATTCTGTCAGGAGCATGGGGTGTCGTTTCGTGATATGCAGGCCGACGGGATTGACCCGGTTGTGAGCAAAATTGAAATTTCATATCTGACGCCGCTACATTTGGCAGAAACCATGACCAGCTGTCTGCGACTGGAACGTCGTGGGGCGCGTTTCCTTTTCTATCAAGATATCTTCAATGCCGAAGGGAAGCAGGTTGTGAAAGCCACTGTAACAATCGTTTCGCTTGAGAACGGCAAGCTTACTCGTGGTGAGCGCCTAGCTGAGGCCTTTGCCGATATCCTATAAACGTGTAGCCTCGAAATTATGGACGATAGTGAGAAGTTGGTATATCGGATAGCGTTTTCTCGCATAAAGGGGATGACGTTGTTGGCGGCGAAACGTTTCCTGGAGCTTGTAGGCTCGGAGAAGGAGATGTTTACGCTCCCATTGCGCGAAATTGAACGCCTTACCGGACTTGGTAGCCGCAATTTCGATGATTCCGTTCGCACTGAGCTTCTCGACCATGCCCGAAATGAACTGCGGTTTATTGAAGGACATTCTATTTCAACGATATATTTTACGGATGAAGCCTACCCTCAGCGGTTGTTGGAATGCGACGATGCGCCGCTATTGCTATACGTCAGTGGTAAGGTGAATTTCAATGCTCGTTATGTAATTGGCATTGTCGGTACGCGCAACGCTACGCAGTATGGCGTCAACTTCATCAATAAGCTCGTAGATGATATTGCCGAGCGCTTAGATGATGTGTTGATAATTAGTGGTTTGGCACTTGGCTGCGACATTACGGCGCATCGCCGGGCTATGAAGAATCATATCCCAACGGCAGCTGTAGTTGCTCATGGCCTTGACACGATCTATCCGGCAGAAAACCGTAATGATGCGGTAGCGATGGCCCGTGGAGGCGGTGCTGTGGTTACCGACTATACAAGTAAGACTCGTCCTTTCCGTGGCAATTTCCTTGCCCGCAACCGCATTGTGGCCGGAATGGTCGACTGCCTGATAGTAGCAGAATCAGCTGCGGATCATGGAGGCGCGCTCCATACGGCTCGCCTGGCGCGCGAATATAATCGCGAAGTGTTTGCTCTGCCGGGCCGCACGAGCGACCATTACAGTGGTGGCTGCAACAAGCTGATTCGCCGACAAATCGCCGTGTTATGCCAATCGGCCGACGACATCCTCGACACGATGGGGTGGGAGAGTCGTCCGGTTGAAGGGGAGCAGAAGCAGCTATTCCGCGAGCTATCTCCCGAGGAGCAATTGATTATCGACTATCTCCGCCAGAACGGTGACGGGCAAATCAACACCCTAACGGCCAACACCGGAATCCCGGTAGGACGCTTGATGGGGATGTTGATGGAGTTGGAAATGGACGATTTGATAATGACTCTGCCCGGCTCGCGCTATCGCCTAAAATAGCTCGAAATTCGCCGTCCAAGCAAAAAAATGCAGTTTCAAATAAACAATTTAGGCCGATTCTGCATTATATATATTTAGCACTATCAATAAACACTACATTCAGATTTGAATTTTAGAACACTATATGGAAAAGAAAGTAATCGCCCCCTCTGAGCTGATTATCAACTCTGACGGCTCCGTATTCCATCTCCACTTACTTCCCCAACAGCTTACCGATCGCATTATTCTTGTTGGTGACCCCGGCCGCGTAAACCTCGTTGCCGAGCATTTTGATACTCGCGATTTCGAAGTGTCTTCTCGTGAATTCCACACAATTGGCGGTACATATAAGGGCAAACCTATTATGTGTCTTAGCCATGGTATCGGTCCCGACAATATCGACATCGTTATCAACGAGCTCGATGCATTAGCCAATATCGACTTCACAACTCGCGAAGTGAAGGATACTCATCGCCAACTGACAATGGTGCGCATCGGAACTTCCGGCGCTCTGCAGCCTGAACTGATTGTCGGCACACCGGTTATCGCTGAAAAGGCTCTCGGTTTCGACGGTGTGCTTAACTATTACGCCGGCCGCAACTCTGTTGCCGACCTTGAATTTGAAAAGGCTTTCTGCGAGCATACTAATTGGAATCCCCTTTGGGCAAAGCCCTATGTTGTTGATGCTGATTCGTCGTTGGTTGAGCAGATCGGTCGCGATGATATGGTTCGTGGTAACACTATCTCTGCCGTTGGTTTCTACGGCCCGCAAGGACGTGAACTACGCCTGCCGTTGGCAAATCCCGATCTCAACTCGCTGATTGAATCGTTCCGCTTCAATGGCCGCAAGGTGACCAACTACGAAATGGAATCAGCCCCGCTTCAGGGCCTTGGCCGTTTGATGGGCCACCGCGCAATGACCGTTTGCTCGATTATCGCAAACCGTATGCGCCACGACGCTACGCCTAACTATAAGACCGCTATTCGCGATCTTATTGCTACCGTCCTCGACCGTATTTAATCGGCTCGGTAGATTTGTAGTGGGAGAAAGTTGATAATCCCCAATATTTACCGCATAAACGCTAAAAATCCCGGAGGAGCATCGCTCCCTCGGGATTTTTTATCGCAAGATTATGGTTATGTCGGATTAGGCTTTGCCTGTAGCAAATTACTGCTTGCCGGAAACAGCAACTTCGCGGCTTACCTTGCTAACAAGACCTTGGAGCACCTTGCCCGGGCCAAGTTCTACGAACTCTGTAGCGCCATCGGCAATCATGTTGGTGACGGTCTGTGTCCAACGTACGGGAGCTGTCAGCTGGGCGATGAGGTTAGCCTTGATTTCGGCAGGATTGGTGTGGGCTGAAGCGTCAACGTTTTGGTAAACGGGGCATACAGGAGTGTGGAATTCTGTAGCGGCGATAGCTTCAGCGAGTTCCTGACGAGCAGGTTCCATCAGCGGAGAGTGGAATGCACCACCGACTTTCAGGGGAAGGGCACGCTTAGCGCCGGCTGCCTTAGCAGCTTCGCAAGCTGCGTTTACAGCTTCGATTTCGCCTGAGATTACAATCTGACCGGGGCAGTTATAGTTAGCGGCAACAACAACGCCATCGATGCTATTGCAGATTTCTTCTACTTTTTCATCGCTGAGGGCAATGATTGCAGCCATGGTTGAGGGCTTGAGTTCGCAAGCCTTCTGCATAGCTTGAGCGCGCGCGCTAACCAGCTTCAGGCCGTCCTCAAAGCTGAGGGCTCCGGCAGCGGTAAGTGCTGAGAGCTCGCCGAGCGAGTGACCGGCAACCATTTCAGGCTTGAATTCTTCGCCGATAACCTTTGAGAGAATTACAGAGTGGAGGAATACGGCAGGCTGAGTAACCTTTGTCTGCTTGAGGTCTTCCTCAGTGCCGTCAAACATAAGGTCGGTGATACGGAAACCGAGAATATCGTTGGCCTTTTCAAACATTTCCTTGGCTTCGGCGCTCTGTTCGTAGAGGTCCTTGCCCATACCTACGAACTGTGCACCCTGTCCGGGGAACACGAATGCTTTCATTTCTTCTATTAAATAAAATTAAAATCCGGACGCAAAGTTACAAAATATTTCCCATATTTAGATGTATTTCAGTCGAAAAACCGTAACTTTGCTTTATACCCAACCATTTTATATATCTATTTTACATTTTACAATGATTTCATCGCTCATCACCCTTCTATCGATGCCCGGCGGCTCGGAATGGATTATAATTGCTTTAGTAGTGTTGCTGCTTTTTGGCGGCAAGAAAATTCCCGAACTGATGAAGGGGATGGGAAAGGGTGTCCGTTCTTTTAAGGAGGGGATGAATGAGGTTAGCAATGAGCTAAAAGATACCCCTGACAAGACCAACGAAAATAGCTCTGAAAACAGTTCTAAATAGCTCGATATCAGCTTGGCGCAGACCGATATGACTTTCTGGGACCATCTCGACGAATTGCGAGGTGTGTTGATACGTATGGCTATTACTGTTGCGGTTGTGGCAACAGTGATGTTTTGCGTTATGCCTCAGATTTTTGACTCGGTGATATTGGCGCCATGCCATGCGTCATTTCCGCTATATCGGCTGTTCGACCGGTTTGCGTCGCTTGGCGGTGACGCGCAGCCCGAGCCGTTTAATTTGATGCTGATAAATACCAATTTGGCATCGCAATTCTTTACGCATCTTTCGCTGTCGTTTCAGTTAGCACTGATTCTGTCGTTCCCGGTACTGATATATCAGTTATGGCGTTTTGTGGCGCCTGGGCTCTATCAGAATGAACGTCGCAACGCTTCGTCGGCATTCCTGTTTGGCAATCTGTTGTTTTATCTGGGGGTAGCCACGGCGTATTTTATGATCTTTCCACTGACCCTTCGCTTTTTGGCAACATACCAACTATCGGCTGAGATTTCCAATACAATTACGTTAGATTCATATATGGATAATTTCATGTCGATGATATTCGTAATGGGGATTACATTTGAGATACCACTCTTGACCTGGATTCTCGGGCGCCTGGGCCTGCTTACTCGCAGCTTCTTTAATCGCTACCGTCGCCATGCAATTGTTGTTCTCGTAGTGGCAGCAGCTGTTATCACCCCAACTTCCGATCCATTCACTCTGACGGCTGTCTTTATCCCGCTGTATCTCCTTTGGGAACTTTCTGCCGCCCTCCTCCCCAAAGCCAAGTCCCAGCAAGCCGGGAAAGCCTAACAAGCAAAGCAAGCCTGAGAAGCCCTCGCTTCGCTTTGGGAACACAACAAAGAGAGCGCTTTATCAGCGGCAATGGTTAAACGGCTTGGGATTTCTCGAGGATGAAGCCGGGGATTGAGCGCTGCATACTCCATGTAATGTTCATCGGACATTCACCGCTGTATGCTACATAGTCCATCAGCCCGAGGCAATAATAGGCATTGGTAAGGTCGAAGCTATCCTGCTTTGTGTCGCGCACAAAAAGCAAGAATTTCCAACCATTGGATTTCTGCTGAATGAAACGCTCACCATCTTTGCTATTGGCCCTCACGTCGAATTTCGACTGCCAATGGAAGGTCGTGGCGTTCACGGCATAATCTTTATAGAGCGTCGTTGGGGAATATTCTTTATCCGACTTGTTAAGCGTTACAAACACCAGCCCGAGCTTCTTCGAGCTGATATATTGTGTGCCCAGCGGTACGCCTCGCTTTAGAACGCCCTCGGTCAACAGGTGAATTTCGTCAGCAGAATAGCAACCATAAAGCTCGATATCTACATCGTCGATTGCGAGCCATTGTGTGGTCTGGCATATCGACTGCATCCGCAGTTCGACCAACGCCCTAAGCTCCTCCACAAAGTAGGGGAACTGCGCCAATCGGGCGATTCCGTCGGCGATATCCCTGAGTACTACTCCGAACTTCTTGCCGTAAGCGTCAATCGGATAATACAGCACATCATAATAAAACATCTCTGCAAACTGAGCTTCGCGGCGCACTCGCCCGTCATACTTAAACCCATTGTCGATTAGCTTGCTGATGAACTTTAGAAAGTCGAGCGAATTAACATGGTAAAGTCGTGTCAGACCGTTTTCAAGGTTTGCTACCTCCTTTGTACGCTCATAACCCGGCATTTTTAGTCCGGCCTGTTGCTTGAGCAACGACCACGAACCGGGCGTCTTATAAATTTTGCGCCAATCGAGGCTGAAATGATTCAAGAAATTACCGATAGTCAGTTTCAAGTCGGAGTTCTGTTCAAACGAGGCCACTTCGCGTCGCAAACGGCGCAAATCAAAGCTGCTGTTCTTGATATTTTGCAGGATATATTCGCGTGCTACCGGCTCCATCTTTATGCTACAACCGGCTGGCAAAAACGGGAACCCCTTGCGGATATCTTCATCGATGCGCGTCGCAGTTTTCCCCACCAGGGCTCTGAAACGGCTTTCATAATCATATCCTTCATGGGCCAAGGCGATGAAGTCGAGCACCGTCAGGCACGTCTTGTTATCTGCCAAACGCAAGCCTCGTCCAAGCTGCTGAAGGAAGATGGTCAACGACTCGGTTGGACGCATAAACAGCACGGTGTCAATCTCCGGGATATCAACGCCTTCATTCAGCATATCAGCCACACAAAGATAATTTATCTCGCCACGGGCCAATTTCTCTGCAGCTTCTTCGAGCACATCTCCGTAGCGATTAGTCTGATTTGACGTCACCACCATCGACTTATAACCATGCTCAACAAACTGCTCGTTTAACGATGTTGCATGATCTATCGAGCAACAGAAGCAAACGGCTTTACAGCTCTGCGGATCGTTGATATACTTGTTCAGCGCCTGCTGAACATAGCCAAAACGTGTCTCCTTGTTCCGCTCATACATCTGCGTCAAATCCGAGGGGTTATATTTCCCATTCGTAAAAGCGACTTTCGAGAGGTCTACGCTGTCGTCGGTAACACAATAGTAATCAAACGGGCAGAGCAACTGCTGGCTGAGGGCCTCCGGCAGACGGATTTCCGAAGCGATGCGGTCATTAAAGTCGGGCAACAGCGATCGGCCGTCCATACGTTCCGGTGTTGCTGTCAATCCGATCAAGATTGCCGGGTCGAACAGCTCGAACAAGATACGATAAGAATCGGCCCGACTATGATGCGCCTCGTCGATGACGATATAGTCGTAGTAGTCTTTCGGCAGTTCTCGGAAGGTCTCTTTGTTGCTGTTGAAGGTTTGGATGGAGATAAATAAATGGTCGAGCGAAGTTGTCGACGCCGGGCGGGTGTCACCAACCCAAAGTTGACCGAAATTGCCATTTACCAGCACCGAGCGAAAAGTGTAGCGCGCTTGACGTAGGATTTTCTTTCGATGCACAACGAAGAGCAAGCGTGGCTCGCGATGCTCTCGCTTGCGGAACGCCTCTGCGAAATCCTTAAAATCGAATGCCGCAATGGCGGTCTTACCTGTACCTGTCGCCGCAACAATCAGATTGCGGTAAGAATGTTTCGTTTCGCGTTCAAATTTCAACTGCTCCAGCACACGAATCTGATGATTCTTGCGGATATAACGGGTAACGATATTTTCCGGGGCGTTGATGTCGTTGTTGCCGATCGGTGAATCTTTATGGCGAATGTGATCTATTGCCTCGGCAAAGCGCTGTAGGTCGTCATCGGTAGCGATCGGCGTGAATTCCTCACTTTCCCAATACTGCTCAAATGTAGCCTTCATCTTTTCGAGGATATGCGGATTCTCGGGCTGCGTTATGCGGATATTCCATTCCGTACCGGTGGTAATCGCCTCTTTCGAGAGGTTGCTGGAGCCGATATAAGCCGTGTCGTAACCGCTATTGCGATAAAAACCGTAGACCTTGGCGTGCAAGCGATCTTGGTCGGTATTAAACGCTGCTTTCACTTCCACATTGCCATACTCGCGCAGACGCAGAATCTCCTTCAGCGCTTTCACATCGGTAGCTCCCATATAAGTGGTTGTCAGCACCCTCAGACGCGTGTTTCGGCGCTTCACGAAGCGCTCAATGTCGTCGGCAATAAGTTTCCAACCTCTAAACTTTATGAACGAAACCAGTAGGTCGATACGATCGGCCGTCGCAATATCCAAGCGAATTTCGCTCCCCACCGAGACCTCCTTTCCCCCACCGGTAAACAGGCTACTGGTGCGATATCCCGACATTGGATGCACCGCTGCTCGTTGCCTTATCTGCTCGGCGGTCAGTCCAACCTTGTTATAAATGCCACGCAAAAAGTTAGAATGGTCCGTGATAAAATCCTCCTCGGCGTTATAGTCCCATTCCTCCTCGATAAACTTCAAAATCTGATTTACGCAGTCAACTTGTCGACTAATCGTGATTGTGCTATCCTTATCCGCGAATTTCTCCTGCAGGATTACCGTCACCACCTGTGCCAAATAGTTCGCCAGCCAACCGCTCGACGACGCCCGGTCGATTTGCGACCGTTCGACATAGTTATGCGAAGCGTTTATTCTGCTAATTCGTTCTTCGATGGCCTTATTAATCAAGGTCTCATACACACCGGGGAGTAGTTCCATATCATTTACCTGTTTAGCTGTGACGAAATTCAGTGATGGAATTATCATCGCGAAGATAACAAATAAATCGCTTATCGCCATAATCATTCCCAAAAATCCTCGTTCTCCGGGCGGTGTTAAGCGACGTTCGGCGCTCCTTGTAGTGGCGCAAAAATCAATTATTTCTTTGGATTTTCGTCAAAAACGGCAAATTATTTCTTTGGATTTTGGCAAAAAATGCCGAATTATTTGTTTGGATTTTGGAATTTTTATATCGTAATAAACAGATATAAAGGATATTAACCGTCGAAGACCGCAACGTCGATGGTGAGCCGGCGAGAGAGAGTTAGTTGAGGAGGCCGAGAAGTTCGGGCGTTGTGGGGGAGAGTTAGTTGAGGAGGCCGGCGGATTTGCGGTATTCAAGCCAACGAAGGTAGCAGTTGACGTAGGCTT
>CAZKYD010000039.1:14625-18621 GCA_964556875.1 uncultured Alistipes sp. | reverse complement strand
TTTCGCGGAGTGAGGGGGATTCGAACCCCCGATACGCTTTTGGCGTATACACGCTTTCCAGGCGTGCCTCTTCAACCACTCGAGCATCACTCCAATGTGTTGTATATCTGTTGTTCCTGTGGTCAGAACTTTGGTATGTGGAAGCGAAAAGCACTAAATTGTTTCAGGATTATGTAATCTTGTTTCGTTTCCGGATGCAAAGGTAGCTGATTCTTTTGAATTGGCAAAATAATTGCTGACTTTTTTGTGCTAATGTTGAGCAATATATACATATGTATATGTAGCTCTTTGCGGGGCCAGTAAGGTTGAATTCATTTTGAATTTACGGACGATATGCTTAATTTTGTAGTGATAAAGATATGAATATATGTTGCGAGAAGACGTTGAGATAAGGAATGCAACTGTTGAGGATGCCAAGTTTGTGGCATGGACTGTACTGACAGCTTTAGATATGGACAATGATGGTGTTGAGGCTGTTATGAGATCATGCAAAGATGAGATGTCGTTATATTCTTGGCGGCATGCGCGTATTGCTACTGTTAATGGTTGCGCTGTTGGTTGTTTGATTTCTTATGAGGGTACGCAGTATATGCAGTTGCGTGATCTCACATGGAGCCAAATTTGGGGAGAGATTGATGAGCAGTATTTATCCAGCATTGAATCCGAGGCTTATCCAGGGGAGTTTTATTTGGATTCTATGGCTATTTTACCGGAATATAGAGGCCATAACATCGGGAAATGGCTCCTTTTAGATGGTCTGGAGCGAGGTAAAGAAAGACGATGCCAAGCTGTAACACTAATTGTTAGTGTTGAGAAGCAGCCACACCTTTGTGAATATTATAAGGAAGTTGGCTTTCATGAATATGGGCAGATGGAATTTTTTGGCCACTGCTATAAAAGGCTTAAAGTTTTATTGTAATAAACAGCAAGGCGTGATACTGTATATGCGTGGTATCACACCTTGCGATGATAAGCAGATAGCGTTGTTAGGAGGGATTGCATCGTGTCCCGTAATAAGCGCCAAAGATATCTCCCATTTCTTTGCTTGTTGGCTTCTCTAATATGTTATCAAATGTTTTACGGGCTGTTTCCGAGCCTCGAGATAAGACGGAGGCTCGAATAAGGTCAGGAGTATTACAGCAGGATGAGAATGGCACAGAGACGCCATTTGTCATTGCGGATAGTTCTCTAAACCAGGGAGCGCGAGTGATTGATACGGTATCAATCTTGATTTTCATGTTGGATGCCCTAAGAGCCTCTAAGCGCCAATCAATATGATTGTTGACTACGTAGTCTTTGTAGGTGTAGCCAATCTGATGAGGATAGGCATCTGCAATCAAGAGGATGACGCGTTGTGAGTCTTCGCGCCACTTCGTTTCTGCTACAATTTTCTTAATAACCAGTTCGTAGAATTCATCTCCATCCCCACCACATGTATCTTTCGAATTGATGACGAATTTAATCAATTCATTTTCGTCGTTAGTCAATGGCTGACTTTGATAAGCAATGCCAAAAGTTTCCGCGTCAGTCATGTCGCAGTAATCGCCAAAGGCTACAATCCCCAAACGAAGATCTTCATTATCCTTAAACAATTGAGGAATCAGCTGTGAAACTTCTTGACGAACTGCGTCGATGTATCGGGCCATTGAACCGGTAGTGTCGAAGGCTATTACCATGTCGAGTTTGCCAATATTTTTGGGCGCAACCGGATCGAAGGATCTGGGAGGCTCCTCGTTGTCTACTGGTGCATAATTTGTTGGTGATGATTCAGCAGGTGCATTCTCATCTGATATAGTTTTAGTCGATGACGTGTTGTTATTGTTGAGTTTTTGTACAACAATTTTTAATTCTGTCTTTTGCATAACTACAAATTTAATTTCAGAACAGGGTCTTGTTATTCACGTTATTACAAGCGCCTTGGGGATCAAATCCTAGGGAGGCCCTTGCGATTTTTTGATTTGCAAAAATCATGCCAAGAAATTTTCGAACCGTATAAGTTGTTTGCGTTAAACAATATTGCTAACTTTGTATTGTCATATTTTGCTATTTTTCTAAAACTTCAATTAATATGAGTGCTTCCGGTAACGTTGTTGATCAAAATCAAGAACATAGTCATGAACATGAGCATGAGCATGGTCAAGGCCATGGGAATCCTTGGATTTGCCCTATGATTTCGGCCATATTGTTGTTGAGTGGGATTATTATCTGCCATTGCTCCAATATTTTAGATGCACAATATTATGGTCTGATTTATTATCTTATAGCTTTTATGCCGGTAGGTATACCGGTATTTAAGGAGGCGTATTCAGAGATTAAAGAGGGCGAAATTTTTAGTGAATTTACTTTGATGGCCATTGCCGCTATAGGCGCATTTTGTATTGGAGAATATCCGGAAGCAGTAGCCGTAATGCTTTTCTACTCGGTAGGAGAGATTTTGCAAGATGAGGCCGTTGATCGAGCTTCTCGCAATATTAGCAATTTATTGGATGTCCGCCCGGAGCGAACCGCTGTTGTACGTGATGGCCATGTGGTTGATATATCCCCAAAGGATGTTGAAGTAGGCGAAGTGATAGAATTAAAGCCTGGTGAACGTGTGCCTTTAGATGGCGAACTAAATGACACTGAAGCATCTTTTGACACCTCTGCCCTAACCGGCGAAAGTATGCCTCGTCGAATTAAGCAGGGAGAACAGGTATTAGCCGGTATGATTGTGAGCGACCGCAGTATTAGGATAAAGGTGACACGGCCGTATGATCAGAGTACTTTAGCCCGTATTCTTTCGCTTGTGAAAGATGCGGCTGAACGAAAAGCGCCTACTGAGCTATTTATACGAAAGTTTGCTCGTATTTATACTCCGATTGTAATTGCATTGGCAACTGCAATAGTAATCTGTCCTGCCCTACTCTCATTGATCATTAACTTTGACTATACGTTCTCTGATTGGCTCTATCGTGGCTTGGTATTTCTCGTGATTTCCTGTCCATGTGCTTTGGTAATCAGTGTGCCATTGGGCTATTTTGCAGGTATTGGTGCTGCGTCAAAATTAGGTATTCTTTTTAAGGGTAGTAACTATTTAGAGGCCATCACTAAAATTGATGCCATTGCTTTTGACAAAACCGGAACTCTGACTAAAGGAAAGTTTGAAGTCTCTCAAATAGATGTCGCTGAAGGTGCTGAGAAATCTAATCTGCTGAATTTGGCAATGAGTGTGGAAGAAAAAAGCACTCATCCTATAGCCCAAGCTGTTGTAGCTTATGCTTTGCAGAATGGCGCTCAACCATTAAAGGTAACTGAGATGAATGAAATCTCAGGTCATGGAGCGGTTGCTGTGGTCGATGGTCATCAACTGTTGGTCGGGAATATGCGACTGATGGAGAGAGAAGGTGTGAAAGTCTCGAAATCCTTCGATAATTGCGTAGCTACAGTAGTCTTGTGTGCGATAGATCATAGGTATGCCGGAGCATTCTTCTTATCAGATATATTAAAAGACGATGCAATCGAGGCGATTGCTGACCTAAAACGAGAAGGCATCAAGAATGTGCATCTCCTTTCAGGGGATAAACGTGAAATAGTGGAATACTTTGCAAATCAGTTAGGAATACAATACGCAAGAGCTGAATTGTTGCCTGAGGACAAGGCTGCGTATATCACAAATATCATGCAACACCAACAACAGAATATTGCTTTTGTTGGTGATGGCATGAATGATGCACCGGTATTAGCAATGAGTAATGTAGGGATTGCGATGGGTGGCTTAGGTAGCGATGCTGCAATAGAGAGTGCCGATGTCGTTATCCAAAATGATATGCCATCGCGTGTTGCTACTGCTGTTCGGATTGGCAAATCGACTTCAACCATCGTTCGCCAAAATATTGTTGGTGCTATTGGTGTGAAAGTGATTATTCTGATAGCCGGGGCTTTTGGCTTTGCTTCGCTCTGGAGTGCAGTCTTCGCTGATGTTGGTGTCGCGCTGCTTGCTGTAGGAAATTCAATGCG
>CAZKYD010000039.1:0-14525 GCA_964556875.1 uncultured Alistipes sp. | reverse complement strand
AGCTGTTTTGCCAGTGTCTATTAGTGCCCAATCGGTGGCGCAAGACTCTATCAAATCAGCTCAATCTGTTAAAAAATCATGGACCAGCCGATTGTCGGTCGGTGGTTACGGCGAGGCCGTTATGACTCGAAATTTCTATAGCGACAGTTATTTGCGCTATATAACGCCTGAAAATTATAAGAATCAGAGTCATGGCAAATTTGATCTGCCTCATGTTGTTATTAACCTTGGCTATGATTTTGGTAAAGGTTGGTCAATGGGTACCGAAATTGAATTTGAACATGGTGGCACCGAATCGGCCGTTGAGTTTGAAAACGAAGAAGGGGGCGAATATGAATCCGACATCGAACGTGGTGGTGAAGTCGCATTGGAGCAATTTTGGTTGCAGAAATCATTTATGCCGCAACTGAATGTCCGTGCCGGTATGATGGTTGTCCCTGTTGGTCAGACAAATGCCCACCACCTCCCTACTGAATTCTTTGGCGTCTATCGTCCCGAAGGCGAAAATACAATTCTCCCTTGTACTTGGCATGAAGTTGGTCTGTCGATATGGGGTAAAGCCGGTGCTTGGCGTTACGAAGCTATGCTCCTCCCCGGTCTCGATAGTGAACGCTTTGGTAATCAAAGTTGGATTCATTACGGTTCAGCTTCTCCCTACGAATACAAATTAGCAAACGTATATGCCGGAGCATTCCGAGTTGACAACTACTCCGTAAAAGGTCTGCGCATGTCACTCTCCGGTTATGTTGGCAATAGCTTTCGTAACACAATGGCTCCGACTACCAGCTCGAAGAACGATGGTATACATGGCACCGTCACTATCGGAGCCTTTGACTTCAGCTATAATGACTATGGTCTGTTAGCTCGCGGTAGTTTTGATTACGGACATCTTAGCGACTCTCGCCACATCACCTCATTCAACATGAGTATGACTACAAAGTCTCCATCGAAACGCCAGAAAGTAGCATCCGACGCTATTGCACTAGGCATAGAGGCCGGTTATGATATTTTCCACAATATACCTCGTTTCCACAATTCCAAGCAGCGCCTATATATTTTCGGTCGCTACGATTATTACGACTCCATGTATAAAGTAGATGGAAACACCGACGATACATGGTGCGGCCGTCAGCGAGTTGCCGTGGGTCTTAACTACTTTCCTATGTCGCAAATCGTAATTAAAGGTGAATATGCCATTGGCATACTTGATTCAAAATACAATAATGAGCCGTCAATTTCTCTTGGCGTAGCTTATTCCGGTTGGTTTCTCTAATTAAAACAATTATAAATATGCAATTAAAAAATCTACTTTGGGCGATTCCTGCCGTAATGCTCAGTGCTTCCTTCTCGAGCTGCTCTGACAGTGATAACACACCTGATGAAACTCCTTCCGACCAAACTACAATGTTCCAGCAGGCAACAACTGCCTACATCAACAACACCGTTCTGCCTACTTACAAAGGTATGGCTGATGCTGCTATGGAACTGTTAGACAACTGCATTGATATTGCTGCTAACCATGAAGCCGGCACATTGACAACCGCCGACATTCAACGTGCGGCTACCTCATGGAAAGAGTCTCGCCGCTACTGGGAGCTGTCAGAAGCGTTCCTATTCGGCCCTGCGGCAGACTATTATATCGATCCCCATATCGACTCTTGGCCCCTCGATAAAGATGCTATGGACCACCTATTGGTTGAGATTCGCAACGGTGCAGACTATAGCATCGACAACAACTTTGGCTACGGTCTGCTGGGCTTCCACTCAATTGAGTATATGCTCTTTGAGCTCTCTGCTGATGGCAAGACTTCATCGCTCCACTCTACAAACTACACTGATGAAGAACTTAAATATCTCGTAATGGTTGCTGAAGACCTATGTAATCAGTGTGTATGTCTCGAAGCTTGCTGGGCCGGCACTGATAACATATCTACGGATAAGCAACTTCGACTCTACGCTGCCGAACTCGACAAAAACAAGAACTATGGTTGGATGATGATTAATGCAGGTCAGGCTGGCTCTATCTATAAGACCCAACTCGAAGTGGCTGAAGAGATTATTCAAGGATGTATCGACATTGCTGACGAAGTTGGTAATACAAAGATCGGTCGTCCCCACAGTGGTAGCACATTGGAAGATCGTAACTACATCGAATCACCCTACAGCCTTAACTCCATTGAAGATTTCCAAGATAACATTCGTTCTATCCAGAACTCTTACCTAGGCTCTGTGTCGGGTGATGCTTCTATCTCTGATTATATCAAGAGCGTTAACCCCACACTCGACACCGAAGTGCGCGAAGCTATTACCAAGGCAATTAGTGCTATAGCCGCAATCCCCGAACCGTTCGCACAGACCGCATCCGGCTCTGAGGCTGCAAATGCAGTAACTGTAGTGGGTACAGATCTGGTTAACACTCTCAACAAAGTTTATTCGCAACTTTCTAAATAATTAGACACACTATAAACCGGTATTCATGAAACGATATAATATTCTACCGATAGCCTTCCCGCTGATAGCCCTCATGTCGGCTTGTTCCGACGATGAGCCTATCGCCAATGAGGAGGAAAAAACTGATAGCGACCTGCCGGAATGGTATTACGCCGGTGGTGAGTTAGGAACATCCTATCTCGCTACATCCAATGCCTTCGAGCAGCCGACCCCTGCCGTCGAGAACGCCGGGCTATATCAAAGTTTCAAGAATGGTGAAGCCCTCTTTGAGAAGCCGTTTATGACCAACGCCTCCGGTGTACGCTCCGGTCTTGGCCCGGCATACGTTCGCAGCTCTTGTATTCATTGCCATCCTGGCTATGGACATGGAAAACGAGTGGAGGCCGGCTCATTCCAGACCGATGAAATCGGCAACGGCTGTCTATTGGTTGTCTATAATCCGGAAACTAACGGATACGTAACTTGGTTAGCAGGTATGCCGCAAGGTCACGCTGTTGCACCATTCTCCGCCCCGGTTGACGAAAGCCAGATTCAAGTGAAATGGCTGACGCAGACCGATGAATGGGGCAATAAGTTTGACGATGGTGAAACCTACGAACTCATCTACCCCGAAGTTACTATGCCGAAGGAGGCTATCTATGTTGCGCGTCAAGGGTATGAGATAACCGATCCTTACACCGTTCGTTTGGAAAGCACCATTGGTATCTACGGTACCGGGCTGCTTGATGCTATCGACGATGCCGACTTGCTTGCTCAGTATCAGCAGGAAGAGGCTGATGGATACTTGCCTAATGGCTTGAACCCGGCGATGTTTGCTAACGGCCAATGGGTTAGTCTATACGCAAATACTGCTCAAGGGGACGGGACTAAGTATCCTCGTCGCTTTACCTACGCCATCTCGCGTGGCCCGCTACAGGATGGACCAGGCGCAAATGCTATTTGGAATATTACTAACGTCACCCGTTCAGACCGTCGCTATCACTATCTCGACGCTGCAGGCACATGGGCCAAGTATTCTGCCAAGGACCCGAAAGTCCAGGCCGGATTTGATGAATACCTTACTCGAATTGACCCGAATAAATCCCATTCAGAATGGTGGGAAGGCGATATGGAAACTCGTATCTTGAGTTATATTAATTCCAAGAATCTGCCAGCTGAAATGTCTGATGATGAATACACCGACTTGATGGTATGGCATCGTGGGTTGGCTGTACCGGCTGTGCGCAATATCGATGACCCGGAAGTCGCTCGTGGTAAGCAAATTTTCGAGGAAATAGGCTGCTCCTACTGTCACCGTCCATCTTGGAAGACCGGAGCTGATAATGTGCGTGACCCGGCTAAATTCTTTACCTCGAATGATCTGCCACGATACCCTTATCAGACAATCTGGCCCTACACTGATATGGTTCAACATAAGCTCCACATGACTAATGATATTCGTACCGGTTGGTGTCGTACAACTCCTCTGTGGGGACGCGGATTGCATCAACGTGTAACAGGCGCTTCTACAGCCGACCGTCTGCATGACTGCCGTGCTCGAACTACGCTTGAGGCTATTATGTGGCATGGCGTTTCTCCCGAGAGCGATGCTCGGTGGACTATTGAGAAGTTCCGTAAACTTTCAAAGACAGATCGTCAGGCTGTGATCACCTTCCTTGATGCTATTTAATTTATTCGGTTAGTGTCTATTTAACTATTTCGATTAATGTCGAAAACATCTTTGTTTAAGAATCTCGCGTTCGGCTTTGCCGGACTAACTACAATAATGCTCGTCGTGGCAACCGCAGTTGAAAAAGTCTGCGGTTCCCCGACGGCATTTGCCTATATATATCAGAGCACTTGGATGATTGCTTTGTGGGCAGTAACAGCAGCGTGTTCTGCTATCTATATAGTGATGCGTCGCCATGCATTATCAGTGCCGTCTATTGGACTTCATGCGGCTCTACTGTTAATACTCGTCGGTGCGGCAGTTACTCATTTTACCGGATTGCAAGGAAAATTAATGCTCAAAAACGGAGAGGCTGCTGTAAGCAGTTTTACTCTTGACAATGGCGAACAATCGGAATTGCCATTTAGTATGGCTCTTGAAAGTACTGTGATTGAGTATTATCCAGGAACATCAGCAGCGATGGACTACGCCTCAGAGGTGTCCATCTCGCAGCGAAACTCTGTCTTGAGATCGGCCTCAGATCAGCAAACAGCTGATTTGGATCATTACCGCCTTTCGATGAATAATATCCTTCAACTCAAAGGCTATCGCTTTTACCAAACGGCTCTTGGACAGGACTATTCCGTATTGTCGGTCAGCTATGATCCATGGGGTATCGGTATCACTTATGGTGGATATGCCCTACTCATACTATCGATGATAAGCTTCTTTTTCAGCAGGAAATCGCGTTTTCGCGTATTACTGCATCGAGCAGTGATGCCACTGCTCTTCTTTTTTGTTGGACTCTCAGCCTCAGCTTCCAACACAGATCAACCGCAGACTGTGCCCCACGCCTTAGCAATGCGCTTAGGAAAGGTAAATGTATATTGGGGAGATCGCGTCATGCCACTGCAAACAATGGCTCGTGATTTTTGTTTGAAGGTATATGGCAGTGAGAGTTACATGGGGCTATCGGCCGAACAGGTTGTGGCCGGATGGCTTTTTTATTATGATGATTGGAAGCATAGGCCTTTCATTAAAATCGGTGGTGGTGAAATTGGTCGACTAATCGGGAATTATAACAAATATGCTGCCCTTACAGATTTTTATTACTCAAAGGGTTATAAATTAGAAAACGCTGTTGCTTCAGATCTCGCTGATAGAACACTCCGTGAAGTTGATGAGCGCGTTGCATTGGTGACTATGGTGTGCACCGGGTCAGCATTTAAAGCCTTTCCGGTTACACATTTAATGGATGAGCATAAAATGGTCAATGAAACTAATGAGAAAGTTGAATGGTACTCATTTGCTGATAGACCACCGGTTTCAGTGGATGACGAAAGTTATATCTTTATGTCATCTTGCCTGGATATTATTACGCGAGAAGTAATGCATCGTCAATGGAAGAATGCTGCTGATGAGCTATTGCGTTTACGTGAATTTCAAATAAATTCCGCTCCTGAGGGTACAATCCCAACAGAGCGTATGAATAATCTTGAACGCTTTTATAATCGAGTCGGGTCGCCTTTTCTGCCGGCACTATTATGTCTGTTTGTGGGGATGATAGCGATGTTAAAACGATGGAGGATACCGGTCTATATTGCGGAATTGACGATATTGCTATGGATAACCTCTATGTTGATCTTACGTTGGATAATCGGAGGTCATATGCCTTTGTCAAATGGCTATGAAACCATGATAGTTATGGCGTGGCTTTCTTTAGTAGTGGCTGTAGTTGTAGAAAAAGTAAAACGTCGTTTGCCGATGGTGAATGCTGCAGGAATGATTGTAGCTGGTTTAGCCTTGATGGTCGCATTGATGGGACGGTCAGGAGCAACTGTTAGTCATCTAATGCCTGTGCTTGCATCCCCATTGTTGTCAATTCATGTTTTATTGGTGATGGCGAGCTATTCGCTATTTGCGATTATTGCCCTGCTATCTGCATCAAGCCTTTTTTATCGCAATCGAGAAGTGGCTGATTGTCAAAGTGGACGTCTTACTGCTACGGCTAATATGTTGCTATACCCTGCTGTATTTTTACTGGCTGCAGGAATCTTTGTTGGCGCAATATGGGCGAATCAATCATGGGGACGCTATTGGGGTTGGGATCCCAAAGAAACCTGGGCTCTCATTACGTTGCTCATTTATGCATACCCATTACACGCTACTTTCGCTGGAAAACAGCAGAATATATACCTATTGGCCGCATTTTTGAGTGTACTGATGACCTATTTTGGTGTCAACTATCTCCTCTCCGGGATGCATTCTTATGCTTAGGCAAGAATGCCCCCGGATGATAGCGAATCCTGTATGTCTTTGGCAGGATTTTAGACCTGACCTCAGTCAGGAACTGAGCTAAACGTTGAGAGTCGTGAGTCGTAACAATCTCCTTCAGCTCTTCCATTTTCTTGATTATTATATCCAAACGTTCAGGGGTGTTTGGATTGAATAGGATTTCAGATATCAGATAGTCATCTTCATTCATTAAGCCATGTGCAATAGCTAAATGGCGCTTGAAGGTGGTGCCGGGAGCTGATTGTGGTTCCATAGCAGAACCGAATACCAGAGTCGAAGCAAAGGGAACGGAGAGAGAGTATGCTGTTGTGCGATCATGTCCTTCAAAGGTATACTCTTCGATGTGAAGGCCTAATCGGTTATAGATATCTCGGAAGAAAGCCTTGCCTAAACAGTCACTTTCACTGATAATAATGGCATTTTCATTTGCGAGATTACTCAGAGAGGCGAAAGTTGGACCAAACATTGGATGTGTTGATACGAATGGATGCCCGGCTTGTGCATAGAATTCCGGTAGCCCGGTTTTTACTGAAGCGATGTCGCTCAGTATTGTGGCCGGTTGAATGTATGGCATTATCGCTTTGAAGGCATCGATTGTATATTTGATTGTAGCTGCATTGAGTACCATTTGAGGATCAAATGCTGCTACTTCTTCTAGCGAAGTGAAACGACTACAATTAAACGTAAATCTGAGGCGAGTTGCATCCGGATCATATACAGCTACCTCATGGTCAAACGACAAGAGGTCGCAGAAGAACGATCCCATTTTGCCGGCTCCGAGGATTAATATTTTCATTTGTCGAGAATTTCAATTTGTTGACGTACAGATTCTTCATGTATTGCTTCAAGTATTGAGCGCATAAAATCTGCGCTCAGGCCGAGACTTTCAGCATCTTTTACTCTACGTTCCATAAGAGTGTTATATCGTCCTGCTTGTACCGCCGGCATATGGTGCTCTTTTTTGTAATGGCCGATTTCGCGAGCAACAGACATGCGGCGGCCCAAAACTTCAAGTAACTCGTCATCAATGCGGTCGATTTGTTGGCGAAGCAGAGCAAGATTCTCTGTAGATGAACTCTCAGAACGCAGTACGAGTGTATTTAGAATGAAATTAAGTGATTCCGGTGTGATTTGTTGAGCCTTGTCAGATAGCGCACAGTCTGGGTTGCAATGGCTTTCGACAATCAGGCCATCGAAATTCATGTCCATGGCTTGTTGCGAAAGTGCTCCGATGAGTTCTCGTTTGCCTCCAATATGACTTGGATCGCAGAATAATGGCAAATTAGGATAGCGGCGATGCAATTCAATGGGGATACGCCATTGCGGAATGTTGCGATAGAGATGCTTGCCGTAAGCACTGAATCCGCGATGAATAGCTCCTAAACGTTGTACACCGGCATTGGCAAGGCGCTGTAATGCTCCAATCCACAATTCCAAGTCGGGATTAACCGGATTTTTTACTAAAATAGGGATTGATGCAGCTTTGCCGGAGGCTTCAATAGCATCTGCAATTTCTTGCATCGCAAATGGGTTGGCGGATGTGCGAGCTCCAATCCACAGAAGATCAATTCCGGCTTCAAGAGCTTGCTCTACATGGGTATGGTTTGCTACCTCAGTGGCTACTTTTAGTCCTAATTCGTTCTTTACACGCGCAAGCCATTGTAGGCCGGGAGTTCCGATCCCTTCAAAACCGCCTGGATGGGTGCGAGGTTTCCATATTCCGGCACGGAATATTTTTATGCCAAAATTAGATAACTCCTTAGCTGTTTGCATTACTTGTTCTTCGCTTTCAGCGCTACAAGGCCCCGCAATAATTATTGGGCGAGATGAGTCAATGTCATCGAATAAGTTCGGTATAATGTTATTCATATTTCTACAAGTTTTTAATACGATTAAGAGCCTCTGTCAATTGCTTTTCATTGGCACATAATGATATGCGAATATAGTTGCGACCTTCACTGCCGAAGATGAACCCCGGAGTTATGAATACGTGCGCTTGCGCTAATATGTCGTTGCAGAATTCTTCTGCATTGGTGACAGACTCCGGCACATGCCCCCATAGAAACAGTCCTCGTTGTTGTGGATCAAACGAGCATCCTAAGGCGGTCATAATCTGTTCGGCTATTATGCGGCGAGATGCATATGCGGCATTTAAAGCATCATACCATTGTTGAGGTGCTTTTAATGCTTGCACTGCAGCTAACATGGCTGGACGAAATTGCCCGGAATCCATATTGCTTCTGACTTTTCGCAGCCATCCAATTACCTCTGTATTACCTACGGCTACGCCCATACGCCATCCGGGCATATTATGACTTTTACTTAAAGAATTCATCTCTACGGCGACTTCTTTAGCTCCATCAGCAGCTAACAGCGAAAGAGGATGATTATTTAAGATAAAGCTATAAGGGTTGTCGTGAACGATAAGCAACGAGTGGCGGTGAGCAAAAGCTACGAGCTTATCAAAGAGCTTCATTGAGGCACGTGTGCCTGTTGGCATATGTGGATAGTTTACCCACATTACTTTGATTTTATTAAGTGGCATTTGCTCTAATTGCTCGAAGTCAGGCAACCAACCATTATCCTCGGTTAGAGAATATGGAAAAATGGTCGCTCCAACCAAGCGCGAGGCAGAGGTATAGGTCGGATATCCAGGGTTTGGTATCAGCACTCCATCCCCATCATTTAGTAACGATAATGACAGTTGGATAACCCCTTCTTTGGAACCTGTAAGAGGTTGTATTTCAGTTTCGGGATTCAATGTAACACCATAATGATGCTGATAGTAGTTTGCCCATTCACTACGTAGTTCCGGAATGCCGGCTGTGAGTTCATATCCATGAGCGTTGGGCAAGAGTGTTTGGTCGCGTAAAGTGTTAATTACGTCGAGAGATGGCGGCATATCCGGGCCTCCGATCCCAAGGGAGACTACATCTATTCCTTGAGAACGCATCGTGGCAACTTCTTGCAATTTCCGTTGTAAGTAGTATTCGCTAATGGTTGCTACACGCTCTGCAGCAAGTATGGGAGCTTTAGTCATGGCTTAATTCGGTAGCGGACTCACAGTAGAGTCCAAGGGTTTTAAAATCGTTGATTAATGGGCGGATGGCATCAATAGCTTGATGATATCTAACTGTTGAGTCAAACGTAACGTCAAGATAGAATCGATATTCCCATTCTCTGCCGATAATAGGCATGGATTGAATCTTAGTTAAATTAATGTCATAAAAAGAGAGGATGGAAAGCACTCTTGACAGAGCCCCTTTATTATGAGGAAGTGTAAACACAACTGATGCTTTGTTGACTTCTCGTTCGCCGGGTCCAATTTCAGACGCTAGAATGGGATCAGCAACAATGAGAAAACGAGTAAAATTGCGCTTGTTGGTTTCAATTCCTTCTTCAAGAATGTTTAGCCCATATAATGAGGCGGCTAACTTCGGGCAGATTGCAGCGTGGCCTAAAAGCTGTTTTTGCGCAATTTCACGAGCCGCGCCTGCTGTGTCAAAGCTTTCTATTTTGCGCACTCCATTAAGACGATGTAAGAAATTGTCGCATTGTCGTAGCGCCATGGGGTGAGAGTTTACCTCTTTAATATCTTGAATGGATTGACCAGGTAGAGCTGCAAGAACATGGGTAATCCGTTTCCGATGCTCGCCGATAATACGTACATCGCTTTGGCGGAGTAGCTCATGGTTCGGGAGTAAGCTGCCGGCAATTGTGTTTTCTATAGCGACAATGCCCACCATTGATGCGTCATAGCGTAAACGCTCGAATAGCTCTTCAAAACTGCAACATTCTACGATTTCCACATCGCAATCATGGAAATATTCGCGTACTGCAGCATCATGAAAACAACCGGCAATACCCTGTATAGCAACCCTTACTTTATTCTTCATATTTAAATAAAAAAATCGTTCACACTCTAAATTAAATCATAGAGGGGAACGAGAATTAAAAATCAACTAAGTTCAATTAATATAGCGTATAACACCGCTCCCCTTACCAAATCTGATAAAGATAGTAATAAAACGGATATGCGCTAAATCGTGTCATCGTTGATTGTATCTTTAATAACATCGCAAAGATAATATATATTTTCTTAATATCAATTAGAAATTACAATTATTTTAAAAATATTTATTTGTGAAAGGTCAATTATGCGAAATGAAAGTGCCCACCTATTTGTCGGTTAGTAACGAATAGGTGGGCTCTGTGGGTTGCTTTTGACGTCTACATCATATAGCCGGGCTTTTTAGCAAGATGCTCCATCTGAGGATGGATTTCTTTGTCCCAGACTTGCGATTTCCAATCAGATGCCGGTATTTCAGTATAATTGATTGAAATATCGCTCTCATTGGCATGCAGATGCTTTTCCAGTAGCGTTGTGAGCTCTTTAATGAACGTTGAAAACTCCGTTGTAGTTAGATGCTTCGGATAACATTTAATATCAATGTGTGGCATAGTCAAATATATTGTTTCTTGATATAATAGTTATTCGTGGCGTTTTGTTCAATCCGTTAGTTAGTAAATTGCCATGATTGGAAGTAGAAATCACCTGTCCCAAAGGAGAAACAGAGATTGCTAACATCGGTGATTGAGCTATTAAGCTCTATGGTGCAAACTTCCCAATCGGATGTGTCAAAGGAGATTTTGCCTAACAACTTACCGTTAGGAGTGTCTTTGCGTAGATATATGCTACCTTCCCCTTTAACAGTCAAGCATAACTTAGAAGCGCCAACAGCGTTCACGCCATCAACGCGGAACACTTGTCCTGCGCCACATCCATGCACAAGCATCTCCCCTACTTGTTCGCCTGGTTCATAAGTGATACCGTAAGTAGCTGATGCTTGTGATGCCGATTGCAATTTAAATCCATCAAGTGTACTTATTTGGGTTACTCCTTGCAGAGTCATTTTCCCACATGTGATTTCTCCGGTAGATTCATTAACGTCGATAGGATCAACGCAAATTGAGCGATACCCACCGCTCCAGCCAATTGATGTGAGATAGTGTTGCGTATGGTATAGCATATAGTAGTTACCCTTATACTTATGAATATGAGCATGGTTATTACCATATTCCATACCTTCATGTCCCGGGTTGCGCAGTGCGATGCCTTGATAGGTCCAACTGCTTGGTTGTAATGGATCATCACTGGTCATGTAGCTCATGCAGCAAGAACTCGGGGCTGCTATATTGGTCAATTCCCATTGGTTGCGTGCTTTCCAAGATGTGTTATACATGTATATCCAGCGCCCGCCTAAATAGTAGAGTTCGCTAGCTTCGAAAAAGTATGGGGCCGGGATTGGTTGGATCTCGCTGTCGATACTCAGCATATCTGCTGATAGTCTACAGATGCGCGCTGTCCCTGGAAGATAATCACTTCCGGTTGATGCCACTCCCCCACCAAACGCCAACCATGCTGTGCCGTTATCGTCAATAACAACTCCGGGGTCGAATGGATTGGGGCAATCGCCAATGGCGGTGCTATGATAGTCAATAAAATCATTACTCCCTAAAGGAGCGGTCCAAGGGCCAAGCGGGTTAGTTGCTGTTAGCAGTCCAACGCCAGAGCCGCTTGATGAATAGTACATGTAGAAATGAGTTTTCCCATCCGCTTCCTGGCGACTAACTATAGATGGCGCCCATGCTACACCTTTCCCAGTTGGGGCGATCTCTTTTACGTCAATGGTTCCATGGTAAGTCCAATTGACCATGTCTTCGGTAGACATCACTTGAAATGAATGGATCTTTTCAAATGTGTTATCTGCTCCGGGAATGCCCTCGTCGAGCTGCTGCGTATCGTTGGTGCCATACACATATAAACGGCCGTCATATTCAACAGCAGTAGGATCTGCGCAGAACATATAGTCGGACAATGGATTGTGATAGCCCAAAGTCATTTTTTCAGAGTAAGTAAAATGGGTCGTGACTTGATCTTCATTTACTTCTTCTGCAGAATCATCTTGCTCTTTCTCAGTGGGTTCTGGTTCATCAGGAAGCGATGAATCATCACTGCCACAAGCCGTGGTTGCCAGCATCATGATTAATGATCCGGCACATAATAATGTAAGATTTTTCATAATCTATCCTTAGTTGTGAATGTAATGTAATCTCTTAGAATCAATGGTATTATAGAATGCCTTAGTAAGACTATTTGCAAAGTTAATAATATTTCTGCAAACCGATTAGCATAAGCGCAATTGTTTTTTCATTAATGGGCCGTTTTTTTGCCAATATTTCTTGATGCTTAGCCATTATAAAAAGGAATCTGCAGGCAGTTGGAGATAGAGCCAATTGCCTGCAGATATTGAGAAGGGAGGTGTTAATGCGTAGATATATTATTCTTCGTCGTTCTTTTCTGCATACTCCTTAAGCAGTTTCTCTTGAACATCACCCGGAGTGAGTTCGTAACTTGCGAACTGCATGGTGAACGATGAACGACCACCGGTGATTGAACTGAGGGCTGTAGAGTAGCTTGACATCTCTTTCAGAGGTACTTTGGCAGAAATCTTTTCGAAGCCATTCTCAGAAGACATGCCCATGATGATGGCACGACGTCCCTGAAGATCGCTCATTACATCGCCCATGACGTCGGAGGGAACCATTACTTCTACGTCGTAGACCGGTTCGAGAACCTTTGGATTGGCAGCGCGGAAGGCTTCAGAGAAGGCATTACGAGCGGCAAGGCGGAATGAGATTTCATTTGAATCTACTGGGTGCATTTTACCATCATAGATACAAACGCGTACGTCGCGTGCATATGAACCTGTCAACGGGCCTTGTTCCATGCGGTCCATCAAACCTTTGATAATAGCCGGGATGAAACGGGCATCAATTGCTCCACCAACGATACAGTTGTGTACGACGAGTTTACCACCCCATTGTAGAGGGATTTCCTGAGTATCACGGATGCTCATCTTGAATTCCTGGTTGCCAAAGCGATAGGTGTCTGGTAGCGGAGCATCTTCGTTATAGGGCTCGATAATCAGGTGAACCTCACCAAACTGACCGGCACCACCGGATTGCTTCTTATGACGATAATCGGCACGAGCGGCTTTTGTGATGGTCTCACGATAAGGAATCTTGGGTTCTTCGAATACGATGGGCAGTTTGTCGTTGTTTTCCACACGCCATTTGAGTGTGCGCAGGTGGAATTCGCCTTGTCCCTTTAACAGGGTCTGCTTGAGTTCCTTTGACTGTTCAATAACCCATGTAGGATCTTCTTCGTGCATACGAGTTAAGATCCCTGACAGCTTTTCGGCGTCGCTCTCGGTTACAGGACGTATAGCACGCTGATATTTAGGAGCCGGGTACTTGATGTAGTCGAATGCGTAATCACAGCCCTTTTCGTTCAAGGTGTTGCCGGTGCGAACATCCTTGAGCTTCACAGTTGCACCGATATCCCCGGCACAGAGTTTGTCAACTTGTGTTTTAATCTGGCCGCAGACACAGAATATCTGGGCGAAACGTTCCTTGCCACCACGGGTTACATTGTCGAGGTCAACGCCGGTGGTCAGTGTACCTGACATTACCTTGAAGTACTGAACTTCACCAATATGTGGTTCAACAGTAGTTTTGAACATGAAGATGCTCAACGGGCCATTGCTGTCGGGCTTTACTTCTTCGCCGGCGGTGTTTACCGGAGCAGGCATGTCTTCTACGAAGGGGACAACATTGCCAAGGAACTCCATCATGCGGCGTACGCCCATGTCTTTGAGGGCGCTAACGCAGAATACGGGATATATAGAGCGATCAACAAGTCCTTTACGGATGCCTTCGCGCATTTCATCTTCTGAAAGGTGACCCTGTTCGAAGAATTTTTCCATCAGGGTTTCATCGTTTTCGGCGGCAGCTTCAACGAGTGCTTGGTGCATTTCGCTGGCTTTTTCCATTTCCTCTGCAGGAATGTCCTCGATAGTAGGAACGCCACCGTCGGGCCCCCACGAGTATTTCTTCATTAGAAGGACATCAATCATCGCATTGAATCCCGGACCACTAACTAAGGGATACTGAATGGGAACAATGCGTGAGCCAAAGATTTCCTTCATCTGCTCAAGGCAGTTGTCATAGTCGGCTTTTTCGTCATCAAGTTGGTTCATGGCGAAGATTACCGGCTTTTTGAGTTGGG
>CAZKYD010000038.1:0-18699 GCA_964556875.1 uncultured Alistipes sp. | reverse complement strand
ATGTAATCATTTCACTGGCGGGCAAAATGTGGAAGGTACCCGTTGGCACCACCATGCAAGCCCACAGCAATGTGGGCTTTCTTCGTTTTTATCAGATTATCAGCGTTTTACTTTCGCCCGCTGGTGACTACTTATCTTTAATCCGTCGGCACAATTGTAGGCTCATTTTCAGATACTTACACAAAATGTCGACACAAAAGTTGGCACACCATGGCTAAAGTTACTATCAAACGACGCACAGATTTTGAAAAGCTGGATGGTTCGGCATCGCTTTACGCAGTCTTGAACATTGAGCGCACTAAAATCAGAATTCCTTTAGACATCTCCGTCACCATCGACGAATGGGATCCGATAGGAGAACGTATAAAAGGTCGATCTCAAGAAGTCAAAGACAAAAATCTAATCATCTCCAACACCAAAGCAAAGATTTCCGACATCCTTGTTAGGGCACGATTAACCGGCGAAACGCTCACTAAGGCAAGATTCTTAGCGCTTTATCGTCGGCCTGGGGAGACTATGAAATTCGTTGATTATGCTCGTCGGCACTTAGACGAGTTGCGTTCGGCTCTACAGCCTGAGACACTACGGCATCACAAAGCTGCTCTTAAAAAGCTCGAGCAGTATGCACCCAATCTTGAAATATCCGACATCACTCCTGAATGGCTACAAGTTTATGCCGCTTATCTCAGGAACCACTACAACAATGTGCCCGGTACGATCCGCAAAAACATGTGTGTAATCCGTATGCACTACTACGCTGCAATGAGAGCCGGCAAAATCAACGTTAATCCCTTCGAGGTTTATCGTGTTCCGGCTGCTGATCCTGTTGTTGTTTTCCTTACAGAGCAGGAGCTAAATTCCCTAACCACACTTTACAATAGCGGTACTCTTCCCGACAACGAAATGGAAGCACTTCGTTTCTTTCTTTTTATGGCTTTCACAGCCATGCATATATCAGATGCACGGGCCCTCCAGATAGAGCAAATAAGCGGCGGAGAGATTCACTATGTCCGCATTAAAACACACACTCGCGTTATTATGCCTGTATCAAAGCCTGCGGCAAAGTTGATTGAATATTATGCCAATGGGCGAACTCGAGGCAACTTATTCCGCAAACTCCCTTCAGATCAGGGCTTCAATCGCCTCATTAAGCGTGTATGCGAACGAGTAGGCATCACCAAATCTGTTAGCGCCAAGGCAGCACGGCACACATTCGCCACTCTATACTACAAAAAGAACGCCGGCGACATCGGCACTCTCTCAAAGTTACTTGGACACACATCGGTATCGACTACCATGATATATGCCCATATAACAAAAGATAACCGTGTCGCCGGTGTTTCAGTTTTCAACGATATGTTATAATTCATATACGGAGTAGTCAACGGCGGCTTTTGCGGCTTGCCCTTTAGATCTGCACTCCTTTATATGTGTCCACATCGCTGCTACCATATCGCCCAATTCGTCGGCTGCTGTAGCATCTGTATCAGCCTCCAGTAGTCCGACGAACGGGGCTCTATCTATTTCGCCTGTATGATCCAAATGATAGACTGCAAACAGAAAATTGCGTTGGGTGGTATCTGTCAGCACTACATTTTTATCATTCCAGTAGAAATTGTTAACGATATTATTTTGTGTTTCTGCGTCAATCTGAGCATTAATCACATCCTTAATTTCTTCGATACTGGGTTGATGATCAGCCACAGCCTCGTAAGCATACCAACCCGTCTCACCCTCATCATGGTGATTCCATCGGAATGCCCAATATTGTCGGCGCGGATTGATGCATTCTATTGGTTCCAGCTGCTGCGAGCAGCTAATTTTCCTTACTTCCATTGTTTTTATTATTTAGATAAATAAATATTCTACATAACTACCTTGTACATTCTTTGCTATTGCAACTTTGTTTTCGGTCAGCATATCGGCCGCTTTTAATTGGTCACATACATCACACATATCCGGATAGCCGGTAAAGAATTTAATCACGTCACCTTTCTTGAGGGATATATTGCAAGTTGCCAATTGTGCTCGGTTTGGCGCTACGACTCGAGCGCACACCAGATATTTAGTTTTCTCGACAGCCTCGGCATCGCCTGCGGCTTGGGCCTCTTTGAGGGCCTTACGAGACCACTTGGTTGATATATCCTTCTCGAAGTCGATTATTGTGATTGATGTGCCAACCAAAGCCGCAAGAGGAAGCTCACGGCAAGCGAAGTTTTTCTTGCCGTTGCGGCGGATTCCAGGCGAAGACGATATGCCTATTTCGCCCAAAGATTTTAAGTTTCCGTATTCAGACATTTTAATACCGGTTACTTTATAAAATAAGTGTTTTGCATCAGCATGCTTACACAGCGAATAGAACGACGCGATTATTTCTTTGCGGCGGCGTTTACTCTTTATCCTATGCAAGCGGCTAGCAGCGCGTTTTTTATTTCTTTTCCTTATACGAGTAAAATCAGGATGGATAACATAGCCCAAAAAGTCGATACCCTTTTCAATTGGATACACCCTATAGTTTGGCTTAACATTCAGGCTAATGGACTTTAGTCTTTGTCGAATTAAATCAGCGGCTCGCCATGCGTTATCTTTGTTTTCGCAAGCGACACGCTTATCATCGCAATACCTGTAATAAAACTTTACTCGGTTTTCATCTTTAATGTAATGATCAAGATAAACAGATAGAAGCAGATTGCCGAAATGCTGAGAGCTTCGCAAACCTATACTTAAACCGCTTGGTAAGAACCGCACGAATCCCTCAAGTAAGGACAGTATTATCGGGCCTTTGAAGATATGCCTTAACGCATCCATCATTATGTCCTGTTGCACGCTTTCATAGAACTTGGTTATATCATCTTCATATATAAACTTCATTTCATCTGCGTGCTGCTCTATGTCACGGCGGATTATATTTAACAAATCGTGTACACCTCTGCGTTTCAGAGATGCGCCGGTCGTCCGTATTAATCGCCTGTATGTAAGGTCTTCTACAACATTCATAATTGCATGAACGCCTATTTTCTCATAATACGAATATAGGTATTGTATTTTACGAATCTTATCAGCTTCCTTGATCCGCTCCTCTCCATAGCTGGTAATGACAAAACATCCGGCATTAATTTCAGCGGCTAACCAATCTTCAATTTGAGTGCGGTGTGTCTGAATTTCAATGCCTTGTTTTGTAGTTTTCCTATAAGTTCCGGCAAGCACGGTATCAACCGCTCGACTTATATTGTCGGGCGCTATGATTAGTGGCATTATGTCAGAATCTTTTAACCTTTTCATCGTTTTAAGCCTTCATTTTCCGGAGCCTATGTTCTTCGGCCGGCTATGCCCCTACCAAACATCACTCCTGCGCGTGTTTTTTCAGTTTTCCAAATTACAGAGTAATATTGCTTTTTCTGAGGCTCTCTCCCCTGTCACGCCATCGGTGATACATCACCATTGGCGGAGGACAAAATATTCATTTATGGCTTTAACGCTTTGAGTGCAAGGCGAGCGCCGTAATTCGTGTTCGTGTTCGACGAATCGTTGTTCGCATTCGCATACGCAACACCGTTGTCCGAATTCGAGTTGTTACCCGAGCGCAGAACCACGCGGCCCGCTATTGGGGAGATCTACCTTTTTCTTAGTTCATAGGCGGCTCGCGTCCGCGTATATCGTTTTCGTTCATTCGTACATGATTTATGCGATGGCCTCAGCCTTCAAGAAGGCCTCGACGTCTAACGTTAATTCTATTTCTCCGATGAAGGCAAGGCGAGCGCCAGAATGCGTGAACGTGATCGACGAATCGTAGTACGCATTCGCATACGCAACACCGCTGTCCGAATTCGAGTAGTAACCCGAGCGCAGAACCACGCGGCCCGCTGCGTTCGTTGAATAGAATTTGTCGCAGTAGTGTGTGCTCTCTGTCGCATTGACAATCACCGGCACTATATCCATGAATCGTCCGTTATGTAGTTCTGTAGTCCAGCCGTCAGAAACATTTGCGCTCTTGACAGTACGTTCGCTATCACTTAGGATTTCTTTGATATAGTAAGTCAAATATTCCGAGTGTACACCCATTTGCCATTCTCCGACATTACCCCAGAAGTTATCGTAGCCCAACACATTGATAGATGTCGCATTTCGGATCGTCTTGGTATCATCATAATACCATCCACCGGCGGATCCGACAGAAGCAGACGGATTGCAGATTGTATCTTTCATTCCAAGGAATGCAGTGAGCCCTGTTTTAGTTGATGTTGATCCGGATCCATAACCGCAGACCTTAGAACTATCGCGATCGCCATATTTTGCCCAAAATAAGCGAGCAGCATCACGTCCCATTGCATAGGTTATCAATGTGAAACCTTTTCCACGACTATTGCAATAGTCGGCAAATTGAGATTGTGATATTGATGTAGTTGGCGCAACACCTGATATGCTACGTATTTGCATATTGCCATAATAAGCCTTGTTAACACCACAAAGATATTCGCCGGTACGCCATGCGTCTGGCTCTATTGCGTGGATTTCATCCGATGTAGTCATCCATACAAATGAAAAATCCACTCCGCGGTTGCATGTAAATGCAATTCGTTCGGCATTATTAGGGATATTAGTAAACAGATAACTATCTGAGGTCATACGTCCTGCGTTTGTAGCAGCTCTGCCAACGATATTGTTGTTTGCATCAATAAATACGGCACCATAAACCGATGAGTTTACTGCCGGCCAACGCACTTGCTTATATCCCTTTACCTCTGCAATATACACACGATAGTTGTCATACACGACCAGGCAATCGTCCAGTGCATCATATGCAGACGACACACGACAAGCCATTTGATCTCTCAGTTCCATATCATCAGCAAATAAGCGACGACCATCAACCGCAGAGACCTCATCAAGCGAACTAAAACAATCGTAGTGACAGTGATTAATGAAGTCGTCGATACCCTTACACCATCTGTCAGGCTCATATACCATTACATCGCCCTCATCGGCTTTTGTTGCATGATTGAATCCCTCGAGATTAGCTTCCGTTCCGTCGTAATATTTACGGCTATCGGCATCATCCAGCTGGCAGATCAACATTTTGCCTTCTGCAATGTATTTAGCCATAACACGATGTCTCTTAGCTAATATTTTAGACACGTGAGCAGATTCCACGAACTGATTATCATAATCATATCCGGTTTCATTATCCAGATTGGACACATTCTTACTATCTGATACGGACTCATCGTATTTTATGACGGTCCACTCAGGCTGCTTAATATTGAGCTCGGGATAATGAGCCACTAAAGCGGCCATCTCTGTATCATCAATATATTTGGTAAGGCGATATGTCCCCACCAATCTGCAAGTATCTGTATTTGCGCCTGACTCATCTACACCGCCCATAGTTATAAGTTTGCGGAGCAGGTCGCCATTGCCGGACATATCGACGCCGGTAGCTCGTAGATATTTAGTTGAAGGACACATATCCAATATCGCTTGCCAATCAATGCCTGGGCAATTGTCTACTACAAGGCGTGTTACAGCCGGAGTGTCTGCGAATGTAAAATGCTCCAGCAATAGAGCCTTAAGATAACGAAGCTCTACCGTTTCTATTGTTGCGGGCAAATTGGCCATCTCCAATTTTCCGCCTTGTGCGAATGAAACATTCGTCAACTTGGTCTTCGCAGCCTCAAATTTAGCCAGCTTTTTATTCGACGATAAATCAAGAGTGGTCAATCCGTTTAGACCGGTAACATCCAGCGACTCGAGATTTCGGCATGATGCTACGCTTAGTCCGCTCATGCTCGTCTGCCCATCAGCGCACGCCAGATCAAGATTCAGTAATCTTGTGCATTTATTGAGGTTGAGATTTCCCACGATAGCATGACTTATCTTAGTGAAATCCAGCGAGCTTATTCTCGAAGCGCCATAAATATTCTGAGGGTCGTTAACGATAAGATTCTGTTTGAATACCAACGAGATCTTATCACCTTCCGATTGAGCCATTTCGCCCCAGACTGTCGGATCACCGTTCGTCATTCCGTAACCAAAATAATAACGCTCTGAGGCAGTTAAATTGAGGGGGCGTGGGTCGGCAGCAAAATTGTAAGACAGATATAGCGGGAATGCATCGTCACGATACGTTCCTGCACAATATTCCGCATCGAGCAGATTGAAACGATTATTGATCGTATATGTACGGTGGGCGTATCGCGAACCTTGAAGAGCATACAGATAGTCGCGGCCATCTTCCAACAAAGGAGTTATGTATTTATACTCTCCATCTTTGTTGTAAACCCTTTCACACCATGAGCTCATAAATTCGACATTGAACATGTTCAAAACATACTCTGTCGACATATTGGCACGTAATGTTCTTGCCACTTCGGCAAGCTTCTCGGGGCAGCCACGGACGAGATCCCATAACACTGAGTCATGTCCGGCGAAGCAGTAGGCCTGCTGCGAATCATCGTAAGAATCGAAGTCGATTGTATAATCAAACTTCAAATAAGAGTCATTGCGCACGCCAAACAATGTATCCATATCATATGGAATGAACATCCAATGAATTGCATCCCATGTCACCAACATCATGTTTTTGGCTCTGTTGTCCACAGCCATCATGTAGTTAGTTACGAGATACCATGCAAAAGGAGCCTCATTTAAGAAGTAATCCGTATATTCACTCAGGAATTTCGTCGGATTGCCCTTGCAATCTTGAATCCACGTCCATAATCTGGTGATCGCCTCCTTATCTTCACTATCAGCTGTTGCCCATGTTTTATCGGGCTTGAATCTAAATTCCAAAGCATTGTCAAAGCTTGACATATCGGCAGTGCCGAATAAGCAGAGCGTTTCGGAATTGTTCAGGAACTCCAAGCAGATACATTTATTTCGGGCGCCGTTAAGAGCAGCCTCGTCATTGAAGCCTTCTATACCCTCAAAGCCATATACGATTGCCGAATCTGCTTTTTCATTATTGAAATTGTATTTGCCCAAGAACTTAGCAACGCCTTCTCCGTTGTTGTCGTAGAATAAGTTGATTGGGAAGCCATCGACGCCAATACGCACATCATAACTTCCTTTGTTCGCATCTTGCGCCGGTGTTGTCCAGCCACACTTTTTGAACACATCATTCACGATACGCACTGCCGCTGTGTTATGAGTGCTTGAAGAATCAGAGAAATCAGCCTTTAGGCAGAATATATTCACCGGACGAGCTCCGGGCTTAAAGCTATACGTCATATCAGGCACATCCACGCCATTGACCTCCAACGAGCAGCCATTGGCAGGACGGTTCAAGTATATACGATAATTTTTTCGCGGATATGTCGTTGAAGAAGTACCTTGTATGCGCAATCCAATATTTCGCGCTACGAAATCATAACCTTTACCATATTGCGAGTAAAAATAAAGATCCACGGCAACCTCAAACTTCTTGTTGTTGGTTTTGTTAACCAAATCGACATCTCCAACAATACGCATCACGCTCTTGCCTTGTTGACGAAGCTTCTCGATTGAGATTTCGTCGTCATCAGTAAGCACGTCGTTTTTCTCGAACATTAGCACCATTTCATCTGCTGTGGTACGATCAACCATGTAGTTAGACAATATTTCATCATCTGACAAAGCACGGTTATAAATACGCACATTGCGAAGCTCCACATCAGCAGATGCCGAATCGACTGTTATACTTGATGGTTCTGCTTGCATAAGCGATGCAGCAGAAGTGTATTGTATAACACGATCGCGGATACCATTAACATACAGCTGTAGCAATCTGTTTTCGGTTTTGCTTTCAACGACGAACGCCAATTTTAGCCAAATGTCCGGAGCGAATTTGGTTTCAACCACTTGTCCGCCGGAGACAGTCATACTTGCATCTTCGGTAGTCATTCTAAAGCCAACCCCACTATCCATGCACTCCATCACGACTCCAGAGCGATTTGTGACATTCGAGCACTTCAATTCAACTTCAATGGTGCATCCTCGAGACGTTACGTCTTCTGAGAAAGGTCTATCATTGATGTTGATTTTGGCGCCATTAGTTAGAGACAGAGAGTCTCCAGTCCAACCATTAGTCGACCAATCAAAATTCTCAAATGCAGTTTCAATTGTCTCATATTGCCAAGTAGCAGGATTGCTTTCCGAGTTGCTACGTCCGGCAGCAGATAATTTAAGACGTAGGCTATCAGTAACTTCAGCCAAATTGATCGACGATTCCACGATGTCAATCACGAAATCGTATTTAGTACTTCCGCACACAAACTCCATGCTTTCGCTATCTGTATTGGTATAGCGATTATTATAGGCTTGTACACTGCGAGGTGCATTAATGCTTTGCGTCAATACTCCGTCGTGGTATATTTTCATTTCGGCCGGGGTCTGATCGGGATCGTACACCACAAAGTCGAACGACAGCTTTTCGTATTGACCAACCTCCAAAACCGGAATCTCATATGCGCTCCCTTCAAATATTCTGCCATCGGCAAATGTTATCATAGCCCCTATAAATGGCGTGGAGACGTTGCCGCTTGCCGGTCGTTTGAGCAGGTCTATGTATATTGACTCAGACACTAATGTTAATGTATCTGATGCTTCCAACTCTGCCACCATTTGCACATTATGGCGGCCTACCGTTAATGCCGTCATTGGAATTGTGAAGCTACCGTTTGTCTTACCGGATTTAGTGACCACCTTAGAATCGTAAGAGTCACCGTCGAGATACAATTTAACCGTTTTCGTTCCTGATCCTGATACTGCGAATGGTATAGCTACTGTATCAGATGGCAAATAGCCGCCTCCGGATATTGAGTTGGCCAAATTATATGAGCTTGACAATGCCAATGTTAGAGCTTTCACCTGAGCAGTTGCTTGTCTTGTCCTAGTTGCGCCGGTTTCAGGATCATTGACAGATGCTTTAACCGTTATATCGGTTGTGCCGGAGCGCACATAATCTGTAATTTCAAGGCTATAGGTGCCGCGAGCCACTTCATTCAATGTCGTCGAGAACGTCGTTACCGTACCATTTTTAATTGTTATGTCAATTGTTGCACGCTGGCCTGTCGATTCGCCTGATTGGTCTCCGTTAAGATATTGATGATCGAATGAATAATTCAACATCACATTCGAGCCTTCGCGGATTATAGCATTGTCAACAGCCGCCGAAAGAACAATTTTTGCAGTAGTTCCACCTTCGCTTGAGCTATTACTTGAGCCGACCGGTATATCAACACCGGCAAACTCAGCCTTATTTTTGTTGATAAAGCTAAGGTGAACTTCTGTCCCCTCATCGTTCATCACAGCGTCCACATCGACAAGGGTTTTATCCTCAATATCTTTAATTGCTTGGGTAACCACATTATTTTGTACCGGATTGGTCGATTGGTTGTTGAGCGTGGCGTCGACCTCAATCTCATCAACTTTGATATTCACAATGCCTTCGGCATCCGGAGCGACATCCGCCCCATTTAGCTTTACTCCGGTTATCGTGCCCTTGCCGCCTATATCTTCCCATGCGGTTGAAGTATCCCATTGAGAGATCGCAGATCCAACGAACTGTTTAGTTTCCCATTCGCCTGTTCCCAATCTGTAAGTGATCCAGCGGCCCAGGGCGCGGTGAGTTGTTGGCACAGCCTCAATAGCTGATTCCAAATCGTAAAATCCGTTCTCCGGTGGCACGAGTTCGGTGACATTAATCAAGTTGCCGGCACCTTTCTGACCCACTTCGCTCCAGTCCTCCCATGTGACTATGCTTGACGCATTAGTTACAGTAGACCACGAGCCTTTACGATATTGTAAACCAGACGATGTGAAAAGGTATTGGATTACCGATCCTTTAGCCGAGCCAGGCGATGATTTCGTTGTTTGCTTTCGCACAATCAGCACATTGTCATCGCTACTATCAATTGTCAGATAATATAGACCATCCATAAATATATTATCTATATTATCTACCGATTTAATTTGCACAGCTGTTTGTATATCTTTTATACTATCTTCAGCCGTATCCAGCCTCGTAGCGTAAGCTTTTATATCCTCAGCGTTAACGTTAATACCATCACGGAGCTTATTAAGCAACTCATCGAGGATCTCATCGTCTTTGATGCCGGTAAGGAAATTAAGAATCTCGTTGAAATTATCTATTGCGGTCGTCGCGTTATCGCCTAACAAAGCATTGATTGAGGAATTTGCGCTGTTGGCAACATCTTTGGCGCTGTTTGCATCGGTTGATACTTGCTTAATCGCCAGATTGAGCGCATCAATCGTATTTTGCAACGCTTGATCGGCAGCCTTTCGTTCTGAGCACTCTGTCTCGACCGCTGAATTATTGGTTAGCAAGTCCTTGTAACCGGAATTCAAGTAGTCGAGAACATGAGCAACCATTTCATTTGTCACGCTCTCGGCATCTTCGGCGTTCCAAATGATAGTTATCAGGTTGTCGATAAAAGTTTGTTCTGTTTTTTCTGCCATTAGTTTTTAATTGAATTGTTTACTAAACACTTTCGTAAATACGCGCGGCTTGCGTCCCTCTGTGCCGTCCGTTATATCTTGCATTATGTTAGTTTCACTATCTGCCACCTCTAATGATATTGTGAACATCTCCGGCGAGCTTGGTCTCATCTTATAGCTAAAATCGTCCACAGATGGTATAACCTTCAATGGTGTAGTCGTCACATCGAGCAAATAGACCTCCTCACTCGCTAACATATCCATTAAGAAGCGCACCTCATCGGGGTTCTTAGCTCCGGTTGCCACCTCAACAACAAGCTTGCGTTCAAGCCTTTCACGGGCTGTGTAAAAGTCATGAGTCACGCTATCATATCGGTTAAATGTAGAGTCGTCACTATCATCATAATCAGGAGATAACGACATTTCGCCGGTAAGTTCAATAATCTCAAACACACCGAGCGAATTGCGGAATTTCAGGCGATAGCGTTCCTTGGAAATATCTGATCTTTCGATTACGATGCGGCATGAATATGCGCCTCCGGCATATACATCAACCACCGATGGGATTACATTATGAGTCTCCATAAACTCGAGGCGAAGGCTATCAAGATTCAACGCGCACACCGGCACATCGTCAGAGATCTCATACGACAACGTTTTACTTGTGACAGCCTCTACTATGTCAATCCGGTTTACATCAGTAGGAACTAAAAAATATAGTGGGAAAAGCTCTGTTTCCTTGACTATGATTCGCCATTCAGCAGTTCTTGTTGTCAAGAAAAAGTTGCCTGACGGATTGAGAAACCTTGTAGCAAATATATCCTTACCCAAACTTACCAACCGGCGAAAATTCTGCTTAGATATACCGCCCGGAATTGCCACGAACTTATACTCCGAGCTCATGCCATCGTAATCAGCGCGAATAATAGCCTCGCGACAAGAGAAGTCTCCGGAATCTTCAATTTCGATTAATGTTGAATCCTCATCATCCTCCGGCTCACGGAAATAGCCACCGGCTGCATCTACAATTTCAGCAAGATCCACCGCAAACGGCGGATAAAATCTACCATCATACACTACAGCCCCCGACATCTCCACGCTGAAAGAGCCCGTTTCAACTTGCCCGGTTTGGAAGTTTTCACGCACAAAAATAGGGTTGCGAGTAAATGCTAAAACCGAATCGTTTTTAATTGTAGATACTTGCATTTTAATCCATTTTTACCGTTACAGATACTATGGCGCCGTTGAACTTGGTTTCAGGGCCTCCGCCTATTGAATTAATAAATTCATCACGATCAGCCGATGGAGTTGACATGAATGTATAGAATTTTTTTCTTGAGCCAGTGTGGCTCTTTTGCCATTCTGCATATACTGCATCGACATTCTCTACCTGCGGTGCTGAAATCACGTTGTTAGTTTCCATATCCAAATTTCATTATAATTAAGGCCTACACAAAGGACTAATTAGACACCCATTTAGCAGATAGCTCAACCGTATATTCCACTTGCAGACATACGCTACCAAGCGGCACTTCGTCGAGTTCCCAATTTTCCTCATCTTGCCCAGTAGCCATATCGTGGATCTCATATATATCATAATATAGATTAGCCAAATAAGTACGGATGTTCTTGGCGCCATAATATGCCGGCGTTGGTAAAGATGGATCATTATCCCATGTAAGCGCATGGCGCTCCACCCTATTAAAGACAGCGCTTGCAGCTCCTATGTAGTAATAATCACCTTGAGAACCATGCGACTGATAGTTGTTATCCGTTATGTATTTTTGGACGGCCTTATTGCGCTGTTCAGATGTATCAAGACTATCGCCAAATGCATCAGACACGAGACTCCATTCAAGATGACGAACTGCGGCCGCGAAATTTGGTATATTTTGTTCGGCGGCAATATCATAATATCCTTGTGTTTGGATTGTGCGAAGTTTCATTTCCGTCGGCACTTCTCTTCCTGCCGGCAACGAGTATGTTGCAGTATCTATCAGGCATCGCACACCTCGATATGTGAAGATGTTTAGAATATCGAGAACGTGAAGTTCCAATTTGTTAATGCGAATAGGTAGCTCAACCGTTCGGTTGCCATGTCTTAAAATCTCGTCGTACTTGGTCCAAAACTTAGCAAACAGTCCGTCCTTAAATTGAAACAATAGCGACAACGTAGGCATAGTGCCATCATCAAGAGCTATTGGATTGCCATCCTCTCCCTCCGGTGTATTTCGTCCGATTGTTTGAGAATCTATTGTATAAGCAAACATAAACGATAGAGGCGTCTCATCTCCTGAGTTTTCGGCATCTTCGCTACTCTTGATATATGTATGATAATGTCTTGCGCCGAATAGATATATAGGGCACTTAGCGTTAAAATTATGGCCCAGGCCAAGCCCGACAGTGCGCACGTTGGCGATTGGCACACACTCATCATCGCTACTAAGGTCGAACGCCGTCAAGCCATCCGGTTGAGGATCCCAATTAAAGAAACTTGATGATGTCGATCTTACTGTTCCGTTATTAGCATCCAACCTATACCATTGCCCTGTTATGTACTCACGGGCCAGGAAAGATCCGTTAAGGTCGCTACTTGTTGATGCGCTTGCCGCTTTAGCTGCGCTGCGAGCAGCGGAATAATCATCGTCATCACGATCATCTCTTTCGTCGTCGCGGTCATCGCCATCGTCGCGGTCATCACCATCACCATTACTATCATTATGATCGTAATCGTCATAATTATCTTCTCCATCCCAAATAGGGCTGTCTACAGTCCCCGTATTTTGCCATTGACTAACGTCGAGCCCCATGTGTACCTTTGAAACATCTAATCCGGAGACAAAATCTTCAAACGTGTCACTACTTGGCTTTGCCCCATCAATAGATGTTTGCGCCGATAATTTCACATACTGCTTTGTATTATAGGTGATTTTTGGGAGTCCTGTTGACATGTAGTCAAGAGCTTTTACATCCTTTTGGGCGAGAATATCCTTGAGCAATCTTAGTGATGCAGTTTTCGTGTCAAAGTTGATATTGTACACAAGCCCGAATCTTACCCACAGCGCGTTAAGAAACTCCTCTACCGTGCTATCAGGCATTAAATCAGAGTAGCTAATCTTGCCGCGGCACGTTGCATCAGCGCAATTGTTGAGCACAACCAGGCGTGACAGTTCTCGCGAAGTCCGGAATGGATTTGATTCAATTGTTACTCCGAGATCTAAGAATATGAGATCGAGAATGCGCCAAACGCGAAGGAACGGAGTCACGCCATAACCCTCAGGCACGGATATTTCAGATACATCTCCATCAATCAATCTGTTAACCTTGTCTGGCTGTGCCAGTCCGTGATCACCCACAACATTAAACACCTCCCAATATGTAGTTTCCACATCATCGCTTGTCAACGATTCGTTATTTACAGCAATCGGGAAAACTGCATAGTCTGTATTTTGTGGATCGGCAGATTTGTAATTATCATATAGCTCATCCAATATCACATCTATCGGGAATCCTTGGGCGTCTTGATCCGGCTCAATTGTTGGCAAATTGGACAAATCTCTCAATGATTTAGCTGCCCACTTTTGGTAGGCAGTTGAATTGTCAAAACCTATATTGAATGTTATTCCATCGTCCTTGGCTTCTGTAATGTTCATTACACCGCTACGAATATATGCGCCGTCGACGACTTCAACCGTGTGCTCCGGATCGTTCGGATCCACGCCTGCATCTATACGATGCGGTGCATCAAGTATGCGAATATTACGACGTGTAGCCGGCACCGTAGCCGGAATAGACTGACTACCGCGGTCGTTATATATCGGGCTTGAATCTTCAATCTCGATTGAAAAGTCTTTCGGTAGGTCGAGCGCTTCGCCTTTTGTTTTAATCGCTATCATAATTGATTGGTTTATTTATTGCGCGTAAATGGAGAGCGCGCGCGATTCATATTTTCTGATGCTGTCTCTATATCTTTGTACACAACATACGCGCGAATATTCTTCACTGTGCTTTTCAGATCCTTAACGGCGGCTGCAAATTCCGAGGCGTCGAGAGACACGCCCGATGTGTATCCACCGTTAGCAAATCCCATGCTTGATTGTCCTGCTATTACGCCATTGCTCATTGCCTTATTGCGGCGGATAGCCTCGATTGTTCCCACGGCATCTATTACGCGCGGATTGTCCATTATTGGCTTTGGAACCACATATTCGCCACGGTGAACTACTCCGGCAACTTCATAGCGCCCGCCATCGCCGGTGTAGCCACCCTCAGCATATCCCGACAGCACTCTCTTTTCAGATGTGCTCGTTGTCGAAGAGCTGCTTGCAGTCGAGCTCAGTGCCATATTCTGAATTTTGTCTCGTTCCGCCTTAGCGCTGGCTACCTGTGCCGCGCCTGTCGCCGTCAGCATGGCGGCCGCCACTGCGCCGGCGATTGGACCAAGATCCGCAAATGCCTTCATTATAGACACCGCAGTATCGGCTATAATTTGGCTTACCTTTATAGCAAAGTTGGCATCGGCATACTTCTTCTGGATTTCAAGTTTTTTATTCTCCTTTTCCTCTTCAAGCGCCTCGGTGTCCTCGCCATTGTTCTCAGCTTGCTGGATTAACACATCATACTTAGCATCTGAGGCGGCAATCTCGGCGTCTTGAATTGCTGAGAACATCGTCCCTGATAAATTAGCATAGTAATCGAAGTATTTCTTTACATTCGTCACCTGCATATCAAGCTTCTTCTTTTGGTAGGCCTTCTCGCTGATTATACCCTGTCGATGGTAGTTTTCGAGCTGGGCAAGCTCGCGAGCATATTCATCGGCCCAAGATAGACCGGTGATTTCCTGTAGTTGATACACTTGCTCTTGATACTGATAGTTCATTGCAGCGATGCGACGTTGCTTCTCGGCCTCAAGAGCTTCGGCTTCGGCAGTGCCTTCGCCTACTACTTGGATCATCGCGTCATAAGCAAGTGTTAGCGATTGCACTTGCTTTTTATAAGTATTCTCAATTCCTGATGCACTTGTTGTGTCTGTGACAAGGCTACGATACTTCTCTACAATTTTCCCCGTATCGGTAAGTATATCGCTATTGGTCTTAGTAATATCATTGGCTATTTCCGACAAGAGCTTTTGACGTTCTTCGCCGCTATAATAATCAGCGTTCGCCACTTCGGTATAATATCTGTTCAATTCGGCGAGTCGTTCTTTGTGGTATTGCGAATCAAGTTCGAGACCATAGATTTCTGCGGACTCAGCTATATCACTATCGACTATCACTTGAGCTCTGTTCAGCTCAGTTTGAGTCTTATAGAAGCTTTCCGAGGCCGCCAATCTATTCTTGTGGCTCTCGGCATCTTTTTTAATCAGCGTCTTATTAATCGTGTCTTGCGCCGTCTGGATCTGCTGATTGAGGTTGTTTTCCTCTTGGGTGATTTTATCCAGTGTTTGTGTATGCGTCGCATTGGTGTTGGTGCGCATGTCCTCAAGCGCCAACTTTAGCTCATTGCAATACTTAATCAGCTCTCTATTTTTAGCGATCGTTTTGTCGGCGGCCGATAAATCCTGCTTGTTAATCTCGAGCAATCGCTTTTGGTGTGCATCATCAATCGGCGCGGTGATTTCGTCGATTGAATCCTCCGAATAGGTTCCGCGCTGGTGTTTCTTGCCGGTCTTACCAAGCAACAGTTTCTTCTCATCTTGCAACAATTTAATGCGCTTTTGGATTCTCTCGAGTTCTTCGTCGCTTTTCGGATCTACTTTGCGAAGTTTCTTAAGCTCGGCATTAATATCCTTCAGGCGCGACACTGTTTCGGTTGCCGTATTATTGGTATCGCCTAAAGCGTTATTCACGTCCTCAATGCCTTCGGCCAAGTCGGGCACAATTATCTTGCCTTTTTCAATATCTTTGTCTAATTTCTGCTTATAGTCTGTCGCCTTTTTCTCAGCATCTTCCCAGATTTTCTTGGCCTTATTTGCGGCTTTTTGAGCAGCGGATGGATAAGTGAAGCCTAAAAAGTTAGTCGTTGTGCGTCCGGCTTTCTGTGCGGCGATTTCTGCTTCATCATAGGCGTCGCGAGCTTCCTCGGCTACGCTTATGAGATCTTGCAACTTGGATTGATGGGCTTTGTAGCGCATCTCCTTCTCGAGCGAGTCAAGGTATTTATCGAGTGCATCTTTTTCGGCTTTATACTTTCCGGTTGTCTCGTCGATACGAGCATTATACCCCGGTATGATACGATTCAGCTCTGCGATAGCCTTCTTGCGCCGTTCGAGCGAAACGTTCTCGTTTCTTGCGACGATAATCAGAGACTCAATTTTGCCTCTTTGCTCTCCGGCTTGTTTTGCGGCCTCTCGCGATGCTTCTGACCACTCACTCGTGCTTTTAGTAGCATCATCAGTCTTTTTTACGAACTCCAAAATTGCAGTTATCGCAGCAGCTATCACAGTCACGATTATGGCCATTTTATTCGCGCTCATCGCCGTGTTAAGCGCCAATTGGGCCTTAGTGGCCTTCCTATCTGCTTCTGCCATCGCTATTGTTGCCACAGTTTTCTTAACTATTGCAACCACATATATTACGGCAGCTTTAATACTATTCCATATATCTATAAAGAATTTTTTTGATGCTGCTGATGCAAGCAATGTTGCTGTTTTGAACGCAACTATAGCAACGACGACCCCATTCAGCGCTACACGTCCGAGTTTTGTTTGAGTAAATAAATCCGTCAACCAGCCCACCAATGTTCCAATAGCGGAAATCAGCACACCAATTGATGTCACCAGTGCCTTAATTATCGTTCCTGTCGAACTAAACGCATCGACTATATCGCCTATCCATGTAACAATAGCGACACCCCAAGTATATAGCGTTTTGAGTGCTTCGCGGAAATCAAAGAATTTCAATATAAGGCCTTCGATTGCTGATTGCAGCGCGGCCCACGAACCGCCGGCGTTGTCGTTCATCGTTTGAGCCATTTTGTTGAAGTCCTTGTTGCAATCTGTAATTGAGTCTCTTAACGATAATATGCTATCGGCTCCGTTGAGGAATGTAGAAAATGCGGCGACGCTACGCTTATCAGTAAGCTCTAGAGCTTTGCCCAAGTCTATTCCCTCTGTTTTCAATTTATTTAAACCTACCACCAAGTCATCAAGGTTTTTCACGGGCCCGCCAAGAGCTTGCGCGAGGTCGCCATTCGCATCACAGAGATTTAAAATAATATTGCGAGTTGCTGTTGCCGCTGCACTGGCATCAAATCCGGCATTAGCCAATGAGCCTAATAATGCAGTAGTATCCTCCAGCGATAGCCCGAATGCATTAGCTACCGGCCCGATCGTTGACAACGACGACTGCAATTTATTAAAATCAAGTGCCGATTTAGTTGTAGCGATTGCGAAAGTAGCCATAACGGATTCGGCTTCACTCGCATCTTTGTTGAACATACGCATTGCAGCGCCGGCAAATGCTGCGGCGCTTGACAAATCAGTATCAACTGCTTTCGCAAACTTCAATACAGATGGTGTTAGCTGCTCGATCACATCTTGAGAGAAGCCTAATTTGGCCAGCTCTGTTTGAAGGCCGGTAACTTGCGATGCCGTCGCCGTCGTTGTTCGCCCAAGATATTTAGCCTGCTCCGTTAATTTCGACACACCTTCAAGCGTTGTGCCCAATACAGCCGCCAATTTAGAATTTGAGCGCTCAAAATCTTGTATAGTATTGGTTAGTTGCTTAAAGGCATTAACTACTTGCGACATGATCACCATACCAATACCCATAAAGAAGCCCTTTATGGCTGTACCGATTTTATTGAGAGACATCAATGAACCGAAAAATCCGGTTGAAGATTGTTGAGCTTTTTTGAGCGCTTTCTCTGTCTGTTTTATTTGATTCTCGAGAGCCTTGTATCCTTTAGGGTCTGTCGCTTTAGATGTGTTATTAAGCTCTCGTTTAAGATCCTTGAGTTGACGGCTTAATTGTGCGACAGTCTTACATGAGGTGTCAATTTGTGCTTCCTCCTCTCGGATCTTGCGTTTATTGGCATCCATCTCGCGAGTATTCTCGCGGATTTGCTCATTTAGTCGCTTTATCTCTGCGGAATAATCTCCCTCGGTAGCGGCCAATTCCGATATACGTTTTCGATGTTGTTGGTTCTGTTTGCTTAGTTGCTCAGTGGCTTTTGCCAACTCATGTATTTTCTTTTGCGCATCAACAGCGTCGAGACCGACTTTTAGATTTATGTTGTCGTTTCCTATCTTTGACATAGTTAGGG
>CAZKYD010000037.1:0-18976 GCA_964556875.1 uncultured Alistipes sp. | reverse complement strand
TTCACACTGAAACATGGGAAGAAATCATCGTTCCCGGTGAAAGCATCGAAGGCGTTCAGTTCCTCAAAGATGGCGACATCGTTGAAGCTATGGTACACGCTGCTTCTGAAACAGTGCTTACCTGCGAAATGCCTGCAAACGTCGTTCTCGAAATCAAATACACCGAACCCGGCATCAAGGGCGATACCGCGACCAACACTCTCAAGCCTGCAGAAGTTGAAACCGGTGCTACCGTTCGCGTTCCCTTGTTCTGCAACATCGGCGATAAGATCCGTGTAGACACTCGCTCAGGGGATTACCTCGAACGCGTAAAAGCATAATCTCGTTCCATCTACAAAGAACTCCGAAGCTAATGGCTTCGGAGTTCTTTTTATTCTAATCTTCTCTTAATGAGATAGCAAATCAGTAGGGGAGAGGTATATTATTCTGCCTTGTTTTTACAGCAGCAGCCGGCAACAGCTTTCCAGCAAACAACAGCAAGAAGAGCACCAACAACCGGGCCAACTACCATAATCCAGAAATCAGGCCATGCAGCGCTATCCCACAAAGCGGGGCCAAAGCTACGTGCAGGATTCACTGAGCAATTATCAACAGGAATTCCTACGATATTAACCAAACCAAGGGCAATACCGATAGCCAATCCGGCAAAATTACCGCAACCATGCTTGGAGTCTGTTGTACCAAGGACAACCATTACAAAGAAGAAAGTCAAGAGAATTTCAGCAACAAGTGCCAAGCCGGTAGTTGCACCTTCTTGAACAACATTCGTTGCAAGTTGACATGCCTCATGATTACCATAAGCAACGGTCGTTCCACCGAAGTTATAGTCAGGAGCGAGGCTTACAAATAGATAGAGCAGGCCACCACCAATAGCAGCACCTACAAACTGAGCGACAACATAACCAACAAAGTCCTTAGCGCTCATACGGCCACTAAGCCAACAAGCGAGAGAAACAGCAGGGTTAACATGACAACCGGAAACATTACCAAGACAATAAGCAAGGCAGATTAGCACCAATCCAAAGCATAAACCAATGCCCAGAACACCAATCGTCGGGCCGGCAAGCACTGCGCTACCGCAGGCTAAGAGAACGAGGAACATAGTTCCCACGCACTCAGCTAAAAGTTTTTTCATAATTAAATATGAATTATTAAAAGTGAAACGTTAATATTTAGACACCTAATAGAGCCAAATGTTTAACATGGCAGTGGAAAATATTTCTATTAAATTAACGTAATCATTATGAATAAATTGCATAACACAGATATGTTTTATCAAAACAATTCGACAGAACCTCAGAATATGCCGTTAGAGCGCCATCCTTGGCCACCATTTTTACCAAATGGAGCCAGAATTTTGATCTTAGGGACATTCCCTCCAGGGGATCATCGATGGAGCATGGATTTTTATTATCCCAACCGCACAAATGATTTTTGGAAGATCTGTGGACTAATTTTTCTGAATAATCCTGAAGCGTTATACGATAAAGCAAATAAATGTTTTAAGATTGATGAAATCAAAGCGCTAATGGCCGAAAAACATATAGCACTACATGACACAGCAAAAGTTGTCCGACGATTAAAAGGAAATGCTTCAGATAAATACTTAGAAATCATCGAACCCGTTAAATTATTTGATTTACTTAAGGAAATCCCGGAATGTCATACGGTTGCAACAACGGGCGAAAAAGCTGCAAGCATAATTGCAGAGCTAACAAATACTAAAATTCCAGCAAAAGGAGAAATGATTAGTTCTGCAATCGGACTTGAAATTTGGCGAATGCCATCAACAAGTAGAGCATATCCGTTGCCATTAGAACAAAAAGCAGAATATTACGCAAAAATGTTCCAACATGTTGGCCTCATTTAACCGGACCTTAACATGGGGCATAACTCAATTATGGCATAAGCCTATTTTACATAATCATGATTATGCAACAAAACATACTGCAATTCCGCAATGGAATTAACAACTATTTGTGGCAGATAATCTACTGGCAAGTTTTCAAATGATTGTTTATGGATATTTACGCCATCTACATCTTTCAACATAATTGTTTTCCATCCAAATATATTTGGCCAATGAAAATCCTTCAATGGATTATCACCTACATATATAAACTCCGATTCCGCCGAATGACACTTCATCATTTTTTCAAATGCTAACGGCTGCCGTTTATCAGCACCAATATCCTCCGAAACCGAAATATCGTCAGCACTTACATACCGCTCGAGTCCTAACGCATGAATCTTTGCCCATTGCCCAACGCTGCGGCCATCTGTAATAATCCCCAATGGTTTCGGTAAAGATGAGAGCATTTTCTCAACCTCAGTAGACAGTTGAATATCAGGCATATGGGTTCGATATATATGTAAAATACCGTCGATCGTAAACAACTCAGAGATCTTGCTTAATTCATTAAACGCATCAGCTATTGGCATTTGTGCGAATAACTGCTGGGCATTAGTCAGACTTATAATCCCAGCCTCAGCTGCAGCCTGAGCGACAGCCTTACAGCCAGAGAGCAAATAATCCCGCTCCTTATACAGTGTATCGTCAAGATCAAAGACAATCATTTAGCTATATTTCAGAAATTATTGTTCAAAGATAGCATTTTTAGCAATACAATGTTCCGATTCGAGCTAAAATTATAACTAACATCATTATGATTTATATAATTATTGTGAATTAATTTCGTTATAGTAAATATAGTTATAGCCATTCTTGGCCCATCAAAACAACGCCAATCAACTGAAATAGATGATATTACGCAAACCGTTTCACATATTTTCTCTCCTATTACTGTTTACAACAATCTCGGCCATTGCTGCAAACGCACAAGTATCTATACATGGTCGAGTAACAGACATGGATAATCAAGCCTTAGAGTTTGTTACCGTACGCATTGCAGGCACAGCTGTTGGTACCACAACAGGCTTAGATGGCTCCTATCGCCTATCTGCACCACAAACAGATACAATTACTGTAGTGTTCTCCTGTATAGGTTTTGAGGAATTACGTCGTCAGTTGATTCATCCGAAAGGCGATTTAGCGTTGACCGTTCGAATGAAAACTAAAGATCATGCGCTAACCGAAATCGAAGTCACAGACTATCGTAAACAAACCGGGCAAATGCAGACCATTAATCGAGAGTCTTACAAATTAGCTGCGGATGTGAATGGTGGATCTGTAGAATCCATGTTAACTACTATTGCCGGTGTTAACTCGTCAAATGAGATGTCAAGCCAATATTCGGTTAGAGGCGGCACCTACGATGAAAACTCGGTATATATCAATGGATTAGAAGTTTATCGTCCACAACTTGTTTCATCGGGCCAGCAAGAAGGATTGTCTGTGATTAATCCTGATATGGTTGGGTCAATTAACTTCTCTACCGGCGGTTTTGGAGTTGAATATGGAGATAAGATGTCGTCAGCACTCGACATCACCTACCGAGAGCCGGAAGCATTAGAAGGTTCGCTTTCACTATCGCTCATGGGAGCTTCCCTTTCCTTTGGACAAAGTTCGGGTAAGTTTTCGCAACTTCACGGCATTCGCTACAAGCGCAATGCTTCATTACTAAGCTCATTGGAGTCCAAAGGCGAATACGATCCTAATTTCTTTGATTACCAAACAAATATGGTATTCAAATTTAATAGCAAGTGGAAACTCTCATTCCTTGGGAATATTGCTATTAATAACTATAAATTTACGCCGGTTAGTCGCGAGACAAATTTCGGCACATCTTCTGATGCGAAGTCATTCAAAGTGTACTTTGATGGAGGTGAAAAAGATAAATTTGAGACCTACTTCGGCGCCTTAAACCTTCAATATCAACCGTCAAAATCTACCGCATTCAATTTCTTAGCTTCGGGATATCTCACTAATGAGCTTGTTGCCTATGATATTTCCGGCGAATATTGGTTAGATAGCGCCGGGACTACCGGAGACGGTGACCCAGACAATGCCATCGGAGGTGAATTGGGCGTAGGCCGTTACCATGAACATGCACGCAACAGATTAAAAATTTCAGTGTTCGGCCTTGGCGTCAGTGGCCATACATCAATTAATAACAACAATCTCTCATATGGCTTGAACTTTAATCACCAAGCCATCATGGAACGTACACGCGAATGGGAATTACGCGACTCTGCCGGCTATACCCTCCCGACAGACGGCCAGAATATTCGCATGATTTATAATCTAACATCTAATCACGATATTTCGACCAATCGTTTAGCTTTCTACGTAGCAGACTCCTATCGTTTGAATGCTTCAGCCGGATATTTCGTATTGAATGGCGGTTTACGATTCTCATATTGGGACTTCAATAAAGAATTTCTGGTATCACCGCGTGTCAACGTTGCCTTCATCCCTGATCGCAACAACTCGTTGACCTTCCGCTTTGCGACCGGACTATATTACCAACAACCATTCTACAAAGAATATCGCCAGTCGGTTGAAGATACCAATGGCAACACTGAAATTGTCCTTAATAAAGATATAAAGTCGCAACAAAGTATTCATTTCATACTCGGTAGTGATTATACATTCCGCGCAATGGATCGCCCGTTTAAGCTCTCCGGCGAGGCTTATTATAAAAAGCTTAATAAACTTATCCCATACGAAGTTGACAACTTAAAAGTAGTCTATGAAGGCGTTAATCTTACAAATGGCTATACCATGGGATTAGACTTGAAGCTTTTCGGGCAGTTTGTGCCAGGCACAGATTCATGGATTAGTTTCTCTTTGATGAAAACCTCGGAGAACCTAAATGGAGTGTCTGTTCCTCGTCCAACTGACCAGCGCTATTCTTTCGCCGTGTATTTCACTGATTATTTCCCAAAAATACCGAAATTAAAATTCTCTCTCCGAGGAATTTTCTCTGACGGATTACCAACCACAGCGCCCCACTCCTCTCGTGACAAAGGCTACTTTAGAGCTCCGGCATATAAACGTGTTGACATCGGCCTCAATTACGCGCTCCTCTCCCCTATCACCGAAGGTGAAACTCCTACAGGTCTTCACCGTTGGCTAAAAAGCGTTTGGTTAGGCGTTGATGTATTCAACTTACTTGATATCTCTAATGTGTCAAGCTATTATTGGGTTACCGATGTTAACAGCATTCAATATGCTGTACCTAACTATCTGACTCGTCGTCAGTTTAATGTACATTTAACAATAGATTTCTAATCTAAAATGTCAAAAGTACAATTAAAAAAGGAACTGCTCACCATGAATAAGGAAGAGCTTATAAACCTTATTCTTGACACATATACCGCACGAAAAGAAGCTAAAGATTATTTGGAATTCTTTCTAAATCCAGATGTCAACGCTCTCAAGGAAAAGTATAAAGTTAATATAACCAAGGAGTTTAATCGCGTCAAACATGGCAGCTACAGTAAAGCGCGTATCTCCATGATTCGCAAGATGTTGAAAGAATTCGCATCTTATACCCCAGGATTTCAAGCAGAATTAGATCTTTTACAATATACCATCAATGTAGCCATAATATCAGAACGCGATTTATACTTCCCTGAAACTTTAATAAAAGGTGTAAGCTCTTTAATAGAGCAACTGCTTGATATCGCAGATCGCAACTATGTTTTTGACATCACTTTACAGGAGCTTCGGGAAGTAATAACAACGTCGAAACTGGGTATCAGTAAATCCTTTAGCAACTATCTTAATAAAGAACTGAACACCTACATATCGGGGATTCATCTCCAACATGAAGGCTAATATGGCTTAAATCTAAAATTCCCATAAGCGAGATAACAGCTGTTAAGAAGCTATATCTACACTTATGGGAATTGCATATATTAAACAATCAATACAACGGCCGCCCGGCTATCATTTCCAAGCTCCGACACCCTATTGTTCTCAGATCAGTAATCATATTATAGCGACAATTGATATAGGTCAGTGCTTGATCAAACGACACATCCAATATCGTCAACTGGTTATTATTGCAAATCAAACGCTGTAAGAACGTCTGATTAGACAGATTCAGTGTTGTTAGGTCGTTATATGAGCAATCTATATATAATAGATTCGGGCAATTATTGACCATCAATGAGGTCAGATCATTAAACGAACAAACTAAATTGAGCAAACTTTGACAATTATCCACGGCCAATTGTTGCATATTATTATCCGTACAGATAAAAGAGGATAATGACGGCAAATTCGACACTACTAACTTTTGAATCTCATTATCATCAACATTCAGATTCTTCAAGTTAATTAACCCTGCTAAGACTATACTGGTCAACTTATTATAACCACAGTATAAATCACGCAAGTTGGTACAATCCATTACTTGGAGCGTTTCCAGATGATTTCCTTGACAATTCAGGCTCTTTAGAGTTGACGAATTGGACACATTTAGGTCAACCAATAAATTGTTAGAGATATTTACAGATGAAATTAGCGGGGTATTACTAATGTCCAAATCTGTCAATCTATTCTTATAGAGGTTCAACGTTACTAACGCTGTGCAACCCTCCATATCAGCCATACGCAATTGATTGTGCGACGCATTCAATTCAGCCAATGCAGCATCGTTTGCAACATTAAGTGAAGCCAACTTATTGCGAGAAACATCAACTTTAGTCAACTTCGAAAAGTTTGACAAATTGAGCGACCCGGCCAAATGCTTATCCCTCCAATCTAATGCAGTCACATGCCCTCTCTCTATAGTCACCCCTTCCCATGTTGCAGGAGATTGCAAATCTATAATCTTTAGAGCCTGAGCATTGGTGGCATCTTTCTCTGCAGGTTGCGACAGGAATGCTTGTAATTGGCGCAACTCATTCTTATCTATTTTCTGAGCAACAACGATCATCATACAGCCCAATAGTAAGATCGTTGTTAATACATTTCGTTTCATGTGATTGCTATAATTAGTAAATAAATTCTTAGTAACTGATTAATACACCCTCAGGCATAAATCGGTAATCCAAATCCATAGCGGGCAAAAGGCAATAAATAGGATAACGGATAAAGCCAATGACGATGTGCCCGTAGCAATATATCGATTATATTGATCCGCGACAATAATGCCGGAAAAGGCCGGAGGCAATGCCCCTGCAATAACCAACATTTTTAGATTCATCGGATCCATCTTAAAGATAAGTCCAACAATTAATAATAAGGCCGGCATCACAACCAATTTCATTATCGAGCCTAATACGGCCTGCCAATTTATCGTTACTTTCACAGCCGATAGCGTAATACCTGCTGCAAAAACTGCTAATGACGCATTAGCTCCTTTTATTAAATCAAATGATGGCGACGCCCATGTTGGCCATGGTATACCAACTACTACCCATATCACTGCAAGAATCGGGGCCCATGCTACCGGCTGCTTTAGCGCATGAATAATCGGCGCTAAAGCAGACTCGTGTTTGTGATTGGATATACTCTTATCGTCTTTCTCAATAGAAGCATTGAGAAGTGATAACCCTAATGGTATTCCAACTGCATTTACCACAATACCAACGATGGCCACCACTAAAGCCACATATGGAGATGTGCCAAAGATCGGTTCTAAAATAGCGAACCCGAGAAATCCAATAGTTGGCGACCCACTAATTAATGCCATAATGGCAGCATCGGCTCCAGTGTTCTCCTTAAAGCAATACTTGTAAATAAAATAAACAAGCATAAAGCAGACAACTAAAACCACTAAAGCTATGAGCGAAAGCTTTATATCCTTGATAAGCATTTCGCGAGATGCATCAGCAATCGACACAAATAGAGCTGCCGGCAATGCATAATCTAAGACTACCTTGTTAAATGCTTTAGCATTATCATCATTAAAAATGCCTTTTTTACCGGCTACATAGCCTAACAGCATAACAACGATAATTGGTACTATCGCATAGATAATGACATGTAACATAATTCAACGAATTGTTTAGACATCGAATTTCAAAAGACGGCTGTCTGAATTCAAAGGAGTGTAATTCAGACAGCCGTACAATCACACCGTAATGTTTACTAATGACGCTGGATTCAAATAACCGATGTGGCCACTTTCAACTCCGGCATCAGCCGCCAGTTGCACATCGATCAGTGTTGGCACTTTCAAGCTTATCGATTCAGTTAGGGCTTCGGCAAATTCAGCCGGCGTAGTGACATAATAGGTTTTCCCACCAAAAGCTTCACCTAACTTATCGTATCGAGCATTTATATCTAAGGTGGTAGGAGCCGGATCTGTTGTATCAACTAAGGATTTCCCAATACCATTATAAATGCCTCCATTATTGAATACGCATACCGTAACCGGAAGTTGATAGCGACAGATTGTCGAAAAATCCATCCCTGAAAACCCAAAGGCTGAGTCACCAACAATTGCAACCACTTGCTTTCCGGTTGACACCGATGCGCCTATGGCAGAGCCCATGCCCATACCCATAATTGCCCATGTAGCACAATCTATACGATGACGTGGCAACTGCATATTAATAGCATTTCGTGTATCGTCAAGCGTATTCGCTCCTTCGTTGATTAGGATAATGTCCGGATTGGCCTCGATAATCGGCTTTGCCACCGCTAACGCGCTCCAATGGGTCATCGGCACAGTGGTCGAGGTTAAACGTTCAGCCATCTTGGCATTCTTCTCTTTAGTCAACGACTGCAGACTCGGTAACCATGTAGGATCTATTGATAGCGTAGCCCCTTTCAATTTATTCATAAGGGCTATTAACGAGCTACCTAAATCCCCTATGACAGGAGCATCGATATGGCGATTACAGTCAATCTCTTCAGGAGAGATATCCAGTTGAATAAACTTGCCATTCGGATTCCACTTATCCTTACCTCTACCTAAAAGCCAATTTAGACGCGCCCCAATCAGCACTACGAGATCTGCATCCTGCATAATTTGCGACCTACAGGCAATAGCGCTCATTGGATGGGTATCAGGCAATAACCCTTTAGCCATTGACATTGGATAGAATGGTATACCGGTTGATTCAACTAATTGCTTCAATAGCTCTTCAACTTGAGCATAAGCAGCTCCCTTACCAAACAATAGCACCGGTTTCTTGGCGGTGGCTATGAGATTAACAGCTCGATCGATTGCACAATCCGAAGGTCGCATCTTCGGATTAGTGTCTATCGGTGCTTTCAATAAAGCTTCAGCCACTTTACGATCAAGGACTTGCCCCAATGCCGGAGCTGTTATATCTAAATACACGCCTCCTGGACGCCCTGATACTGCAGCTCGATATGCACGCACTACTCCTGTCGGAATATCTTCTGCACGATTGACACGATATGCAGCTTTTACCAACGGCTTTGCGATATTCAACTGATCTAAGCCTTCATATACTCCTTGCTGGAGATCGATCGGTTCTCGTTCAGACGACCCGGAGATTTGAATCATCGGATAACAGTTGACCGTTGCATTAGCTGTAGCTGTTAAACCATTCAGAAATCCTAACGAAGATACGGTCATTAATACGCCTGGAGTACCACGCAGATATCCATGCGTTTGCGCTGCCATCCCGGCTTGTTGCTCATGACGGAATCCTATAAAACGCATCCCTTCACCTTGAGCTATGTAGGTTGCTTCAGTAATTGGAATACCCGCCAAACCATAGATCGCATCTACGCCAACGGTTTGCAATGCTTTTGCAAGGAGATACATTCCGGTCACTTGTCCCGCAGATTGCGAAACAGCAGTGTCTACAAATTGAGTCATAGTAAATTATGCTTTAGTTGTTAATGACATTACCGGTGCTGTAGTCCCATTAGCAGCGAAGGCCGAAATTTGCGCTTCGGTATATCCAAAGTCTTTGAGTATTGACTCTGTATCACCACCAAGTTCCGGGCATGGGCCATACATTGGTTGGAAACTCGACATTGTGAAGGGGCAACCTACCGTAACAAACTCGCCGATTTCACCACCTTGATTAATGCGCACCAAGGTATTACCATCGTAAAGCGATTCATCTGTCAGCAATTCCTTCGTGGAGATTACCGGGCCAACCGGCACTCCGAATTGCGACAACAGTTCAGTCACTTCATACTTTGTCTTATCAGCGGTCCACATCCCAATACGTTTGTAGATCTCCTCTTTATGGCGATCACGTGCATCCGCAGTATTAAAGTCAGGATTGGTCAGCCAATCTTCAAAACCAAAGGCTTTACATGCTAATTCGAAGTCCTTTTCACCCCTTTGAAGAATGATGTAAACATAGTTGTTACCATCTTCTTCTGAATCAAGGTTGCCTGCCGGCTTACATTTGTATGTCCAGCCCAACACACCTCCAGCTTCGATATTGCCTGAACGAGGCACACAATCGCCAAACTTTCCATCAGGATATTGTGGGAACTGCGAAAGATAACCCAGTCGATCAAGAGTTAATTGATCGCGAGTTTTGATACGACACAGATTCAGACATGCATTGTGCATAGACTGATATACACAACACCCCTCCCCTGTTCGTTCTCGTTGTGCTAACGCCGCCAACAGTCCGATGGTAAGATGCATGCCAGTATTGGAATCTCCTAAGGCGGCACCGCTCTGTGTCGGAATATTGTATGGGCCGTCATACCAGCCGGTTGTTGAAGCCGCCGAGGCTGTCACTTGTGCGATTGGCTCATAAGCCTTGAGATTTTTGTACTTTGATGATTCAGGGAAGCCTTTGATGGTGCCGTAGATGCAACGCGGATTAATCTTATGCACATTCTCCCAGCTGAAACCCAAATGATCCATCGCGCCTGGGTGAAGATTTTCTACAAAGATGTCACACTCTTGAATCAACTTTGTCAGGATTTCCTTGCCATCAAGAGTTTTGGCATTAAGCGAGAGCGATTTCTTACTTGAATTGAGTTGCAAGTAATAGTAACTGGGCTGATTCGGGTCAAACTGCAGTTCATTACGAGTTGCATCACCTACTCCCGGTCGTTCAATTTTGATTACTTCTGCACCCAACCATGCCAAGAGCTGTGTGCACGAAGGCCCGGATTGTACCTCCGTAAAGTCTATGACTTTGATGCCTTGTAAAGGAGCTGTATTCATAGTATTCCTCCTTGAATTTGGTTATATTAATAAATACTTGAATTTTGGTTATGAGATTATACCCTTACAACATTGCCAATTCAAATTAGTTCAACTAAACCTAATATTTTTCTAATAAACTCATGGCATATAATAAACCGAAAGCGCGACCTCTAGACTGAGATGCTACGCTTTCGGTATGATGTAAAAACTTTTCAGCTTGTACTAAAATAGCAAGGCGATATGATATGCCACAAAGGCTAATAACCAGGCAACAACCGTATTATATATTACGGCAAAGGCTCCATAGCCCCAATGTCCGGTTTCTTTAACGATAGCTACTACCGTTGCAAAACATGGACAATATAGCAGCACAAATATCATGAATGCTATTGCTGCAGCTGGCGTAAAATCCGGATGCCCGGTAAGCGGATTAATCTCGGTTAATCTCGCTGACAGAGCTTGGTCGCTTGATTCATCAGAGCCGGTATAAAGTACACCCAACGTTGATACAACAATCTCCTTTGCGGGCACGCCGGCTACAACGGCTACCGTGCTACGCCATGAACATCCTATAGGAGCCATAACCGGTTGAACTGCTTTCCCTACCGACTCTAAATATGAGTCTTGATTAGGATTCTCCGCATTACCTAACGGGAAATAATCCAATGCCCATACAATCACAGCAGCAACCAGAATTATTCCACCCATTTTCTGAAGATATTGCTTGCCCTTCCACCACATATGACGCAGAGACGACTTAAAAGTAGGCACTCGATAAGGAGGTAATTCCATTACAAACGGCGTTTCGTCAACCTTAAAGAACAATCGGCGCAACAGTCGCGCTGTCAACATGGCGACCACTGCCCCAATCAAATACATACTCATAAACACCAATGCTGCATTTGCACTAAAGAATGTGCCAATTAAAAGAACATATATAGGCAATCGTGCTGAGCATGACATAAATGGAGTAATTAAGACCGTAATGATCTTTGATGAGCGGCTTTCAATCGCTCTACAAGCCATTACTGCCGGCACATTACATCCAAAACCCATCACCAAGGGGATAAACGATTTGCCGTGAAGGCCAATCTTATGCATTAATTTATCCATGATGAAGGCGGCGCGCGCCATATATCCTGAATCTTCCATAAACGATATAAAGAAGAACAAGATCATGATATTGGGTAGAAATACAATTACACCACCTACACCACCAATAACACCATTTGCCAGAAGGTCCTTTAACGGACCTGGAGACATATGAGTATTTATAGCTTCAGAGATGAAATCAACTCCAGCTTGAATCCAATCTGCCGGATATGCCCCTATATAGAAGGTTATCCAGAAGATAAACGCCATCACACATAAAAACAATGGGAATCCAAACAATCGGCTCGTCACGAAGGCATCAATAATATGAGTAGTTGATGCATTCTGCTCTTGAGGTTGCTTCATCGTTTCAGCCAAGGCGCCGGCGATAAATCCATACTTATCATCAGCTATCATTGATGAGACATCTTCTCCAGGGTGCTGACGCTCCAACTCCTTAAGCTGCATATCCCTTAGCTCCAAAATCTGGTCTGCCTGATTCGATTCTTTAACCAACTCTTCAATTTCGGAATCGCGTTCCAGCAGTTTCATTCCAAGATAACGAGCACAGAACTGTTGATTGATAGATTTATCTTGTTTGAGAGCTTCTTTAATAACAGCTAAAGTTTGTTCCAGATCCTGGCTGAGCTTAACATGTACATGGCGAACTGCTTGATTTTTCCCCTCATAAACTTGGATGATATTATCAAACAGATTATCAATACCCTCACCTGTTCTACTGACAGTGGGGATAATGGGGACGCCAATCATGTTGCCTAACGCATCATAATCAAGAACAGCTCCGGATCGGCGCAACTCATCAAACATATTAAGAGCAATCACCATGGAATGGTCCATATCGATTAACTCCGTTGTTAAATATAGATTTCGCTCCAGATTGGATGCGTCAACAACATTGACGATAACGTCGGGGTTATTATCTTTCAGATATGTGCGGACATATCGTTCTTCAGGAGAATATGCCGACAATGAATAGGTGCCCGGTAAATCTACGATATTGAAGGTGTAACCGCCATAGCTGAATGTACCGGTTTTTGAATCAACTGTAACTCCGGAATAATTCCCGACATGTTCTTTTGCTCCGGAAGCGATATTAAACAAAGATGTTTTACCGCAATTAGGATTCCCAATTAGAGCAATATTAATATTATGTCGATGGCCTGAATATGCACGTTGATGAGATGCTAATACGCCCTCATCCTCCATTAACTGTGCAGCAAGAGGATTGCCGTCATTGTCGATATTTAGTGAATCAAGTATATCATTATCCTGAAGATCTTCATTAATAGGCATTATTTCTATTAATGAAGCTTCAGTTCTACGTAGCGACACCTCATAGTTCATCAACCGGTATTTTACCGGATCGCGCAAGGGAGCGGCTAACAGAGCTGTAATCTTACGCCCTTTGACGAACCCCATCTCCATTACTCGTTTACGGAAAGCTCCATGACCGAGAATCTTCACGATCACAGCAGACTCACCTGTTTTCAAATCTGATAATCTCATCTATATGAACCTTATTTTCATTGATTCCTATTGTATTGCAAAGGTCGAAAAAATTCCACACATATAGAAATGAACAGGGCTACAACCTTAATTGTAGCCCTGTTATATAACGTTATTTAACGATTAAATCGTGTCTTATTCCGAATGAATCCGAATAAGCGGTTCTTGTCATTGTTAGAAAAAGTAGGTCGCAGAAATTGTCCAATAGCGATTTCGAGCAGAATAATTTTCCAAGACAACAGCTTTGGTTGCATAGGTCATACCCCAAGTGTATGCCCCTTCAATCTGCCATCGCTTAAAAATCTCAGCTCCAACACCGGCTCGCAAACCCAATGAACCAAAGGGATATTGCATCGCCTTGCATGAAGAATGTGCTACATTAAAGCTGAAGACCGGACCACCAAAAACGAACGGGGCCAAGGTATCCTCAAATCCATTCATTTTAGTCCATTTGAACTCAAAATTCAATGGAATTTCAAGAGTATGAAGCATTAAATGCTCTCTTCCATATCCATCTGCAGCCCAAACTTTACGGCTTCCTAAGTCTACATAAGCGCCCTGCATAGCATAAAACGCGCCTAAACGGATACCAAAGCCGATGCCCGGGAACATCATCTCTCCTTGTACACCCAAGCGTGGCCCAACTGTTCCATCAACATTGACGAGATCTTGCTTGAAGTCAAGCGTTGTTAAACCAACGCCAACCTGGGCGCCATAGCGAAACTCTGCTTTTGCGCCAAAAGTAGCAGAAAGCGAGGCTACAAGTAGCAGAAAGTACTTAATTAATTTCATTAGTGTTCTGTGATAATGTTGATGATGGATGATGAGTCAGCACTAACTGAGGTTTGAACTCCGCTTGACATATTTTTAACTGTTACTTTACCTTCTGCGAGTTCACTCTCACCGATTATGGCTACAAAGGGGATGGCATTAGAATCTGCATATCCCATCTGTTTTTTCATTTTAACCGGATCCGGATAAACTTCAGTTGCTACCCCTGCATTACGCAAATCTTTTGCTAATTTAAGGGAGGCCGCTGCTTCCGCATCGCCAAAGTTCGTAAACAGCACAGTTGTTGCTGATGCTTTTGCTTCTGCAGGGAACAAATCCAAAGCTTGCAGGACATCGTAGATGCGATCTGCGCCAAACGATACGCCTACACCTGACAGTCCCGGCATACCAAAGACACCGGTTAAGTTGTCATAACGGCCGCCGCCAGAGATTGAACCAATCTGAGCATCAGCGGCTTTGACTTCAATAATCGTACCGGTATAATAGTTCAAACCACGAGCTAACGACACGTCAAGATCAAGCGTAGCCTTTAGCCCGAGATTGGTAACGCCCTTAGTAACAGTCTGCAATTCCTTAACACCGAGAGAGCCTATTTCAGACGATGCAAGTAACGCTTCCAACTGAGTTAGACGTTCTTCTAAGCTGCCATTAATAGCCAAAATAGGCTGTAATTTTGCAACAGCATCTTCGGATAATCCGCGTTCTACCAATTCAGCATTCACATTCTCCAGACCAATCTTATCCAGTTTATCGATAGCTGTTGTGATATCGATAATCTTATCCGGAAAACCGATTAATTCAGCTATACCGGCAAGCACCTTACGGTTGTTCAGTTTAAGAATGACACGAATGTTGAGTCGATTAAACACTTCGTCTACCATCTGAAGCAACTCAATCTCGTTTACCAAAGAATCCGATCCAACGACATCAGCATCACACTGATAGAATTCGCGATAACGTCCTTTCTGTGGACGATCAGCGCGCCATACGGGTTGAATCTGATAACGTTTGAACGGCATCTGCAGATCGTTACGATGCTGAACAACATAACGAGCAAACGGCACTGTAAGGTCATAACGTAAACCCTTTTCACTAATCTTTGATGTAAGACGTGGATAGTTTACATCATCTGCCAGCAATTCCGGTTCAACATTTTTCATATACTCTCCAGAGTTCAACACTTTGAAGAGCAGCTTATCACCTTCTTCTCCGTATTTTCCCATCAAAGTTGACAGGTTCTCCAATGCAGGTGTTTCAACGGGATTGTAGCCATACAGACGGAAGACACTGCGAATGGTGTCGAAAATATAATTTCGACGGGCCATCTCCGCAGGAGAGAAATCTCGGGTTCCTTTTGGTATTGAGGGCTTCATTGATATGAATGGAATTATTTCGATATTGAATTATCAAACTTTGTTTGCGCGTTTGCGCTCCAACTCATCAAGGATAATCTTACGTAAGCGTAGATGATTGGGTGTAACCTCAACATACTCATCTTCCTTGATATATTCCAAAGCTTCCTCAAGGCTAAACACAACCGGAGGTACGATTTTAGCCTTGTCATCCGCACCGGATGCACGCATATTGGTCAGCTTCTTGGATTTTGTAACATTGATTACAATGTCCTTATCTTTTGCACTTTCACCTACAACCTGACCGGCATAAACTTCTTCCTGCGGGAAGATGAAGAAACGGCCTCGGTCTTGCAGCTTATCGATAGCGTAGGCGTAGGCTGTACCGGCCTCCATTGCAATAAGAGAGCCATTGGTTCGACGTTCGATTTCACCCTTCCACGGCTGATATTCCATGAAACGATGAGCCATAATAGCTTCACCGGCTGAACCGGTCAGCACATTATTACGCAAACCAATGATACCACGTGAGGGGATCTGGAACTCCATATGAACACGATCGTTTTGGCTAGTCATAGAGAGCAAATCACCCTTACGACGTGTAACCATATCGATCATTTTCGAGGCATATTCTTCTGTAACGTTAATCGTCAAGAGTTCGACAGGCTCACATTTTACGCCGTCGATTTCCTTGATAATTACTTGAGGCTGTCCAACCTGAAGTTCATAACCTTCGCGACGCATGGTCTCAATAAGCACTGACAGATGAAGCACTCCTCGACCGAAAACATGCCATTTATCTTCATGAGGATTCTTTTCTACGCGCAGTGCAAGGTTCTTATCGAGCTCGCGAGTTAGACGTTCTTGGATATGACGAGATGTCACGAATTTACCATCCTTACCAAAGAAAGGCGAATCATTGATGGTAAATGTCATCGACATTGTAGGTTCGTCGATTGCAATACGGGGTAACGCTTCGGGATTATCCGGAAGAGTTACTGTATCACCAATTTCAAAGTTTTCAAGACCAACAAGCGCACAAATATCGCCTGAAGAAACTTCAGCAACACGCTTGCGTCCCATACCTTCGAAAGTATGTAATTCTTTAATCTTCTGTCGAGCAACGCTACCGTCACGACGGCAAAGTCCGATTTCCATTCCCTCGCGTAGTGTGCCACGATGAACACGACCTACGGCAATTCGACCAACATAGTTCGAATAGTCAAGCGAGGTAATCAGCATCTGAGGATCACCTTCGAGAGTTTTAGGCTCGGGGATGTATTCCAAAATAGCATCAAGCAGGGGGATGATGTTATCAGTAGGCTTTTGCCAATCTGTACTCATCCAACCATTTTTAGCCGAACCATAGATGGTCGGGAAGTCGAGCTGCTCTTCTGTCGCATCAAGGTTAAACATCAGGTCGAAGACCATTTCTTGAACCTCATCAGGGCGACAGTTAGGTTTGTCAACTTTATTGATCACAACAACCGGCTTCAAACCCATCTGAATAGCTTTCTGCAACACGAAGCGAGTTTGAGGCATCGGGCCTTCGAAAGCATCAACGAGCAACAAACAGCCATCGGCCATGTTAAGCACTCGTTCTACTTCTCCACCAAAGTCGGCGTGTCCCGGGGTGTCAATAATGTTGATTTTGGTGTCTTTATAGTTAATAGAAACGTTTTTAGAGAGGATTGTTATACCGCGCTCACGTTCCAAATCGTTGTTGTCAAGAATTAATTCTCCGGCATTCTGGTTCTCGCGAAAGAGGTGACCGGCCAAAAGCATTTTGTCAACAAGCGTGGTCTTTCCGTGGTCCACGTGGGCGATAATTGCAATATTGCGGATATTCTGCATACGATATCAATTCATTTTCAGGCACAAAGTTACGAAAATTCCCCGTAACTCCTACACTTAATAGCAAAAAACAGAGGATACACTCACTAATTTAGCGTGAGTTGTACCCTCTGTTTGATATTATTATACAATTATTGGATTAGATCCAACGTGTGTATGCGAAGTCCATGCGGTGAGGCAGATCTGCATTGATGGGGAACAGACGGTAGCCATAGCGGAATACGCCGGAATCCTTCAGCTTAGCATGAAGCTGGAATGTAACTACATTTCCTTCCACCTTAAGCACATCGAAGGGTTTGGTATACCAGAACTTCTCTTCGCCGTTTTCCGACTTGTAAACAACGATTTCCAAGCCGAGATCCTTGCCAAGGCCATTGGTATCAACGATGGCGCGAACAGAGTAGTCTGAACCGGTTGTGGTCTTTGAGAGATCAGAATCTTCGATGTCGAATACCTTGATACCATCCCATGCGGCAGCAACCTTTTCCTTCCAAGCTGCAATTTCCTTTGCCTTTGCGTAGTCGTTTGCAGCGAGAAGCTTCGAGCGTGTACCTTCCTTAGTATAGAAACGATCGATATAATCGTTAATCATACGGGTCATAGTAAAGTGGGGAGCGATCTTCGCGATTGAACGCTTGATACACTGAACCCATTCTGGTGAATAACCCTTAGAATTCTTAGCATAGTACAGAGGCACGATCTCGTTCTCCAGCATTGAGTAGATTGTAGCAGCATCGAGTTTATCCTGCTGAGCTTGATCGGTGAATGTACGCTTATCAGTAAGAGCCCATCCGGCATCTTCTGCGAAGCGATAACCTTCATACCACCATCCATCAAGAACTGAGAAGTTAAGCACACCGTTCATCTCAGCCTTTTCGCCAGATGTACCGGAAGCTTCAAGAGGACGAGTCGGAGTATTCAGCCAGATATCAACACCTGTAACAAGGCGCTTAGCTACGATCATGTTGTAGTCCTCAAGGAAGATGATCTTGCCAAGGAATTCAGGCATACGCGAGATTTCCATGATACGCTTGATCAAGCCCTGACCTGCAGCATCTGCGGGGTGAGCTTTACCTGAGAATACGAACTGAACAGGGAACTTCTCGTTGTTCACGATCTTCGACAGACGTTCAAGATCAGTGAAGAGAAGATGAGCACGCTTGTATGTTGCGAAACGACGAGCGAAGCCGATAATCAGCGCATTCGGATTGATTTTATCTACGATCTTCATTACCGAAGACGGATCGCCTTGATTAGCAAGCCATTTTGCCTTGAAATCCTTCTTTACGAAGTTGATGAACTTGTTCTTCATCGTCATTCGCATATTCCAGATTTCCTGGT
>CAZKYD010000036.1:0-19272 GCA_964556875.1 uncultured Alistipes sp. | reverse complement strand
GCGACTATATCTCGTTTGAAGAAGATAAAGTTAAAATCGCCATGGTGCGTTTGGCCATGACCGCCGAGCGTCAGCTGAACTATCTGTTCCACGACAGAATCAATGGTATTCTGCCACCGTTCCTAAACATGGGTGTGCTCGGTTTGAATTACGGTATGCAGGCCTGTCAGTTTACCGCCACATCAACCACTGCTGAATGTCAAACCTTGGCGATGCCTAATTATGTTCACAGTATCCCCAACAACAATGATAATCAGGATATCGTCAGCATGGGTACTAACAGTGCATTGCTCTGTAAGCAGGTAATCGACAATGCATATCAGGTGATGTCGGTGTTCTATATTGCGCTTGCTCAAGCAACCGATTGCCTTGAAATTAGCGACAAGCTGTCGCCTAAGACAAAGGCTCAATATGATGCCATTCGTGCAATCTGCCCTAAATTCATTGAGGATCAAACATTCTACAATGAAATCGCAGAAACTGAGAAATATTTACGAAATAACATAATCCAGCATATCGACTAATGAATTACGCTTTAGTTACAGGAGGCTCGCGTGGCATCGGTGCTGCGATCTGCAAGAAGCTTGCAAAGCAAGGCCTTGGGATAATCATCAACTATCATTCAAATTCGACGGCAGCGCAAGCCGTGGCTGATGAAATCAGTGGAGAAGGTGGTATCGCCGAATTGCTCCCGTTTGATGTTAGTTCTGAAGAAGCTGTAGATAAGGCATTCGAGCAATGGGAAGAGCAACATCCCGATGATCGTATTACGGTTCTTGTCAACAATGCCGGAGTTAGAGAAGACAGCCTGCTAATCTTTATGCAGACTCAGCAATGGCATAAAGTGCTGAATACAACGTTAGATGGCTTTTTCTATGTAACACGCCGAGCATTGAAGTCAATGTTGACCAAACGCTTTGGCCGAATTATCAATATCGCGTCGTTGTCAGGTCTGAAGGGGCTACCCGGTCAGGCTAATTATTCAGCAGCTAAAGCCGCTTTGATTGGAGCTACCAAGGCATTAGCCCAGGAAGTTGCCGCTCGCAAGGTGACGGTAAATGCTGTAGCCCCCGGCTTTATCAAGTCGGATATGACAAAAGATTTGGATGAAGAAACGTTGAAAAAGCAAGTGCCGCTGGGTCGTTTTGGAGAAGCTGACGAGGTTGCTTCGCTTGTGGCGTTCCTCGCATCCAACGAATCATCGTATATCACCGGCGAAACCATCTCAATTAACGGAGGATTATATTCATGAGTAGAAGAGTAGTTATAACCGGTATGGGAATTTGGTCTTGTATCGGAAAAAATAAGGAAGAAGTTAAAGCTTCACTATATAACGGGAAATCCGGGATTGGCCTTGACCAAGCGAGACTTGACAGTGGCTATCGTTCCGGATTGACCGGCATTGTAGAACGCCCGGCTCTAAAAGGGTTGCTTGACCGCCGCCAGCGAGTATGCCTTTCCGAAGAAGCAGAATATGCTTTTATGGCATCAAAGGAGGCTTTTGAGCAAGCAGGTATCTCGGACGAATATCTACTGAATAATGAGGTAGGCGTAATTTTCGGCAATGATTCATCAGCAAAGGCTGTTGTTGAGGCTCAGAGAATTATGGATGAAAAGCATGATTCCGCCTTAATCGGTTCGGGATATATTTTCCAGTCGATGAACTCCACAGTCAATATGAATCTCAGCACCATCTTCCATTTGAAAGGCATTAATTTTACAATTAGTGCTGCCTGTGCGAGTGGCTCTCACTCCATTGGTATGGGATATCTGTTGATTAAACAAGGTCTGCAAGATGTAGTCTTGACCGGAGGAGCTCAAGAAACTAACTCTTACTCAATGTCAAGTTTTGATGCACTGAATACTTTCTCTGTCAATATGGAAGATCCTACCAAGGCATCCAGACCTTTCGACAAGAATCGCGATGGATTGATTCCGAGCGGCGGCGCGGCAGCTCTGATTCTTGAGGACTATGACCATGCAATTGCACGTGGGGCTACCATCCTTGCGGAAGTTGTCGGCTATGGATTTTCGTCGAATGGTGGAGGTATATCTCAGCCCAGCGATGATGGCTCAGTAAAAGCTATGCAGCGCGCATTAGACGATGCCGGTGTAACCGTAAATGACATTGATTATATCAATGCCCACGCAACATCAACGCCTCAAGGCGATATGTATGAAGCCAAGGCCCTCGATAAACTCTTCCATGGCACAAAAGCGTTAATCAGCTCTACAAAGTCAATGACTGGACATGAGTGCTGGATGGCAGGTGCCAGTGAAATTGTTTATAGCATTATTATGATGCAAAATAACTTTGTCGCTCCGAACATCAATCTTGAGGAACCGTGTGAGGCAGCAGCTAATCTAAATCTTGCCCGCCATACGGTTGATATGCCCTTATCAACAGTGCTCTCAAACTCATTCGGCTTTGGCGGCACCAACAGTGCTCTTGTCATCAAAAAAGTTGACTAATAAATAAGTATCTTAAACCACATTAATCATGAAAAGAACAATAATTTCGTTGGCGTTGGCGATTATCGGTTGCATGGCCGTGTTCGCTAATCATGACGTCAATGTTGTAGCAGGTTCACTGGCTCCATTGAAAGATGGAGGCAACGCAACCATCACAATTAACATGAACGAAACCACGTTCGACAGTAAGATGCCGTTGCGTGAGGATGAACGTTTTTCGGATGTCGACAAATACATCCCCGAATTTCAGTCGGAATTTGTACGCGAGTTTAATGAACATGCTAAGAAATTCCAGATGGTGAATGGCGAAGCTACAACTGATTATAAGTTTATAATTGACGTTACAAACATGGACGTTTACGTAACGTTCTTTTCATTTAAGGGTGGTGTAGCATCGAAAATATGGGGCACATTAACCATAACGAATGCCGCTGACGAAAAGATTGCCGTTATCGAGCTGAAAGAATTTGAAAGTAGCGGATTCACTTACAATATTAGCTTGGAAGAGACTTTTGAAGTGCTGGCTAAAAACTTGGCTAAGCGAATCAACAAAGGTAAATAACCTCATATTGCTCTGCAAAGATCTATAACTCAAGAAGAAACAGATACACCTACGATATCTGTTTCTTCTTAGTGGTAATAAAAAGATATATTTATGAACTTGTTTCCTGATTTAAAGAAAAGATATACCAAAGAAAATTTGAACGCTCGAGAAGCCCAAAGGCTTGCAGAATTTATAGCGTTTGGACCGGCAATATTTCAGACAGCTCGCATTATGCTGAAATTTGGCATCATGGATTATTTGCGCGATAGTGAGAATGGACTTACTATTGAGGAAGTATCCAGCAAGGCCAATATCTCGGTTTATGCAGCAAAATGCCTGCTCGAGGCATCGTTGAGTATAGGTATAGTATTGATAGATGCAGACTCGAATAGATTTACAATTTCCAAGACTGGCTGGTTCTTAATCAATGACCCGGCTACAAGGGTGAATATCAATTTCAATCATGATGTAAATTATCGTGGCTGGTTTAATCTTGAAGAATCGTTGCTGGAGGGTAAACCTGTAGGCCTGGAAACATTAGGCGAATGGCCTACGGTTTATGAAGGTCTGTCGTCATTGCCGAAGCAAGTTCAGAAAAGCTGGTTTGATTTTGATCATTTTTACTCGGACCACTCTTTTGATCAGGCGTTGGAAATTGTCTTCTCGAATAAGCCAAAGACACTGCTTGATGTAGGCGGTAATACCGGCCGTTGGGCTTTACGTTGCGTTGACTATGACGCTAATGTCAAGGTTACAATTCTCGATTTGCCGCAGCAAATCAAGATGATGCAAGACAATGTAAAAGGGCAGCATGGAGCAGAGCGTATCGACGGTCTCGGCGTGAACCTTCTCGACGAGTCGACCGAGATGCCTTCTGATAGAAAATTCGAGGCTATCTGGATGAGCCAATTCCTAGACTGTTTCAGCGAGGAGCAGATCGTTAGTATCCTAAAGAGAGCTGCAAAGGTTATGGACGCCAATTCGCGTCTATATATCATGGAAACTCTTTGGGATAGACAACGTTACGAGCCAGCATCGCTTTGCCTTACATTGACAAGCCTATATTTTACGGCTATTGCGAATGGTAACAGTAAGATGTATCACTCAGAGGATATGCTGCGACTGGTAGAGCAGGCCGGCTTAAAGATGGAAACAATCCACGACTATCTTGGTCAAGGACATAGCATAATCGTTTGTAAATTACAATAAAACACAACAATAAAAAGAAATGGATCGTATAGAAATCGAAAACAAAGTGCGTAATTTCCTCATTGAGGACCTCGAGGTAGATGAGGAACGAATCTACTCAGAAGCCCGCTTGAAAGAAGATGTAGGCATTGACAGTCTCGACTTCGTTGACATTGTTGTCATTGTCGAAAAGAACTTTGGCTTTAAGATTAAGCCCGAAGAGATGGCCGGAGTAGTCACCCTTAAGGACTTCTACGACTACATCGAAAAGAAGGTAAACGCATAATACAGTTACGTTGTGAGTGAACTGAAACATGACAAGTGGGCAGGAACCACCTATGGAAATGGGTGGATGCACAAGTGGCTTATCAAGCTATTGAGAGTCATTGATGTGCGCATACTCTATGCCTTTGCTGCGGTGTTTGTTGTTCCCCCTACAATGTGTATAAATAAGAACGCCCGACGAGTAATGTATCGCTTCTATCGTGACCGCTTAGGTTATGGGGCGATGCGTTCCGCCTGGATGGTCTACAAGAATCATTGTGATTTCTCGCAAGTTGTGATAGATCGCTTTGCAATGTATGCCGGCAAGAAATTTAAGATTGAGTTAGACGGTTATGATCAATTTCTGAATCTGGCCGATCAATCGGCAGGTTTCATTCAGCTAAGTTCTCATATCGGGAATTATGAAATTGCCGGGTATTCATTAGTGGCAGAGACAAAGCGCTTTAATGCGCTTGTTTTTGCCGGCGAAAAAGAGAGCGTAATGGCAAATAGAAGTAAGATGTTCGACGGAAATAATATCCGTATGATACCGATGATGTCGGATATGTCGCATCTCTTTGTCATTAATCAGGCGTTGAGCGATGGCGAGATTCTGAGTATGCCTGCCGATAGAGTGTTTGGTTCACAGAAATCGTTTGATATCGACTTCCTCGGTTCTGTAGCCAGATTCCCGCAGGGGCCGTTTATTATAGCTGCCGTGCGCGATGTGCCGATGCTTTTTGTGGCGGTAATGAAGACTGCCTCAAAAACATATCATATTACAATCCGCCAGATTGAATCAGCGGAGCAAGGAACATCAAAACAGAAAGCCGAAAGTTTGGCGAGACAGTATGTTAAGCTCTTGGAGACTACAGTTCTGCGCTATCCATCACAATGGTATAACTACTTTGACTTTTGGATCAAATAATGAATTTTGAAGATATCGACATACACGAATTGCTGCCCCAGCAAGAGCCCTTTGTTATGGTTGGAAAATTACTTCACTATGACCAGGCTAAAACTGTCACGTCTACGGAGATTCAGTCAACGAATATCTTTGTAGAGGATGGCTCTTTTACATCCTCCGGAATCATTGAAAATATAGCTCAAACATGCGCTACGCGTATCGGCTATATTAATAAGTATATCTTGAAAAAGGATATTCAGTTAGGGTTTATCGGGGCAATTCGAAATCTGAAAATTCATCGTCGGCCAGAAGTAGGTGAGACTATAGAAACATCGATTTTGACTATCGAGGAAGTTTTCGGAATGACGTTGGTATCAGCGTCGGTAAAATCCGGCGACGAACTCTTAGCAGAATCTGAAATGAAAATTGCCGTTAGCGAAATTAAATCTCAAGCATCTGTGAGCAATGAAAAATAAGTTATCTGCATCAAAGCAATTTGAGATTCGATTTAGCGAAGTTGACTCAATGAGTGTTGTATGGCATGGCTCATACCCCCTATATTTTGAAGATGCGCGTGAAGCCTTTGGTGCGAAATATGGGTTGGGCTATATGACCATATTGTCGAATGGCTATTATGCTCCGCTGGTTGAGCTTTCATTTAAATACAAGAAACCGATTGTCTACGGCATGAAGCCGTGTATCGTAATTACATACGTGCCTACCGAGTCTGCAAAAATCGTTTTTGATTATGCAATCATTGATGAGAACGATGGGTCGGTGTTAGCTACCGGACATTCGGTGCAAGTGTTTACCGATAAAGAATATCAACTTGTGTGGGATAATCCTGAGTTTTATCGAGCTTGGAAAGCAAAATGGGAGGTATTATGATTCGGAAAATTGCTGATAATATTATTTCTCCGCTCGGATTGAGTTCTGATGACAATTTCCGCGCTGTAATGTCGGGCCACACGGAGTTGACGGCAAATCGCACTGATTTTAATCTGCCGGAACCGTTTTGCGGGTCACTCTTAGATCGCGAAAAGATTAGCAATCTGTTTGTGGCTGAAACGGGCATTACTGAAGGCTATTCATTGTTTGAACAGCTCTGTATCCTATCGGCATCAAAGGCTCTGAAGGATAGCGGCATTGACACAAACTCAGAATCAGTAGTCTTTGTATTTTCAACAACGAAAGGGAATGTTGATTATCTAGCAAAAGATTTGATGGATGAGCGCTGTTATATCGGCGAATCAGCCAAGCGCATTGCCCAATATTTTGGCAACAATAATACTCCCATCGTAGCGTCAAATGCCTGTATCTCCGGCGTTTGTGCGCAAATTGCAGCTGTAAGAGCGCTGTTGCAAGGTAAATATACCGATGCCATAGTGGTCGGGTGCGATGTCTTATCAAAGTTTATCGTGTCCGGATTCCAGTCGTTTAAGGCCTTAAGCCCTGAGTTGTGTAAACCGTATGACAAGGAGCGCGTAGGACTTAATCTGGGCGAGGCTGTTGGTACACTGATTTTGACTACTCGCAACTGCGACACTGCGCAGTGGAGGTATGTGAGCAGCTCAAATCATAATGATGCAAATCATATCTCAGGCCCATCACGTACCGGCGAAGGTTCGTTTAGGGTGCTGTCGGATATTCTCCGCGAAGTTGATGCAGACAGCCTTAGCTTCATCAATGCTCATGGCACGGCAACGGCATATAACGATGAGATGGAGTCGATAGCTATCCATCGTGCCGGACTTGATGTTGTCCCCGTAAATGGGCTCAAAGGATATTACGGACATACGCTGGGAGCTGCCGGCATAATAGAGACTATCTTGTCAATGAAAGCAGTTGATAACCGAGTTGTGTTGCCAACAAAAGGATTTGAAACAACCGGGACAACTTATAGCCTGAATATTTCGAATCAGCCTCGTCGATCAGACAAAACTACGTTTATCAAAATCTTATCAGGTTTTGGCGGTTCTAATGCCGGTATTGCATGGCAGAAAGGAGGCGCGAAATGAGAACGATAGCGGAAATACAGATTAGACCTGACGAGACTATTCTCAATGGCTCTAAGATATCTGCTGCCAATATTATGGGGCTCTACAGAGAGTTTGTTGGAGATTATCCCAAATTCTTCAAGATGGATCCCCTGTGCAAACTCGGATTTCTCGGTGCTGAATTGCTGTTGAAGGATGTTTCGGCAGAGCAGCGCGAGAATGGAGCGATTATTCTGTTTAACAGAAGTGGGTCGTTAGTTGCTGACAGAAATTATCAGAAGACTCTGTCGGCGGAAAACTACTTTCCAAGTCCGGCACTGTTCGTCTATACCTTGGCGAATATCGTTACCGGCGAAATTGCTATTCGTCATAAAATTTATGGCGAGTCATCATTTTACATACTGTCAGAACCGGATCAAGCGGTGATGGAGGAGGTTGTCGATAGTGCATATCTCACCTCGCATCCCACATTCATTTTGACCGGATGGATAGAATATAAAGATGATTCAGACTACGTAGCAAATCTAAAATTAGTAACAAATTAAAATTGAAAATATGGACAACTTGATTTTACAGCTTAAGAATCAAATCATTGAGGCTCTGAACCTCGAAGACATGACTGCAGACGACATCAACGCTGATGCTCCTCTGTTTGGCGAAGGTCTTGGCCTTGATTCGATTGATGCATTGGAACTTATCGTTCTGCTGGAACGTGAGTATGGCATCAAACTGTCGAATCCTGCTGAAGGTAAGGCGATTTTCAAATCGGTAGCATCTATTGCTGACTACGTAAGCAAAAATCGTAAGAAGTAAGTATGGCAGAGAAAGTATTGGTGACAGGCGCCGGAATTATTTCGGCGATAGGTGTTGGTGTTGATGCCACCCTTCACTCGTTGTTGCGGGGAGAGAGCGGTATCGGCAAGGTAACTCATTTGCAAACCGAACACACAGAGATTCCGGTTGGCGAAGTTGCCTTATCGAATGCTGAAATGTCACAAATACTCAAAGTCGGTTATCCTGCGAGCGAATTGCGTACGGTTTTGCTCGGAATAGTTGCAGCAAAGGAGGCTGTTGAATCAGCCAAGTTGATGCCGGAAGATATCACAAAAGCTGCATTTATCAGCGGAACTACAGTTGGCGGAATGGATAAAACCGAGCAACATATTGCTCCGGTTATTGAAGGCGAGCCAACTGCTGATTGTAAAGAGCTCAGATATAACGATTGTGGCTATTCTACCGAGCTGATTGCTGATAGTATCGGCAAGTTTGCCTCTGTTACAACAACATCAACAGCTTGTTCGTCAGCTGCGAACGCGATAATCTTAGGCGCTAATATGATCAAAGCAGGGGTTGTTGACGTCGCGATTGTTGGAGGCTCGGAAGCGCTCTCTAAGTTTCATCTAAATGGGTTTAATACCCTTATGATTCTTGACAAAGAGCGCTGTAGACCTTTTGATGAGAATCGTGCGGGCATTAATCTTGGCGAAGGCGCCGGGTATATCGTGTTAGAGAGTGAAACCTCTGCGTTACGTCGCAATGCACCGATTATCGGAGTTCTTAGCGGTTATGGCAATGCGTGCGATGCATTCCATCAAACGGCATCGTCGGATAATGGTGAAGGCGCATATCTGGCGATGAATAAAGCTTTGCAGATGGCCGACCTTACGCCCGATAAGATTGATTATATCAATGCCCACGGCACCGGAACACCTAACAATGATGTAACCGAACTGGCTGCAATGACGAGAATTTGGGGCGATCGATTGCCTCAATTCTCATCAACAAAAGCTTTCACCGGACATACAACAAGTGCTTCAGGATCAATCGAGGCGGTCATTTGTTTGCTCGCTATCAATCATGGGTTTCTGCCTCAAAATCTTGGTTGGCAGCACGCCATACAAGAGCATGCCATTCCGGTCGTAGAATTACGTACAGGGATAAAGGTTCACAATGTAGTTGATAATTCCTTTGGATTTGGAGGGAATGATTCATCTCTGATATTTTCTAAATACGATAAGCCGTTATGATGAATCATTGTTACATAAACTCAATTGCGCAAGTGTCATGCCAACCATCTGTTAATGATGACTGGTTTACGTCGCCTACACTCTATTCCGAGGATTATGTTAGAGCTATTGAGCCTGACGTTAAGGGATTATTGAACCCCGGCGAGGCTCGACGCATGAGCAAGATATTGAAACGGGCGGTTTCCACAGCCTTTACGGCACTTGGAAAATCAGACGTAGATGTGCCTGATGCAATTATCACCGGAACCGGTATGGGCTGCATGGAAAATTCAGAGAAATTTCTGACTGATCTGTGCAAATATGGCGAGAATTGCTTGAAGCCAACGTTGTTTATGCAATCCACGCATAACACTATCAGTTCGCTAATTGCCATTCTTCTGAAATGTCATGGCTACAATAATACCTATTCTCATAAAGGTATCTCCTTCGAAAGCGCCTTGTTTGATGCGTGGCTACAAATTAAGAGTGGACAAATCAATAATGCGTTAGTTGGCTCGCACGATGAAGTTACGCCTTTGATGGCACGTGTGTTGAGAGAAACTCATCCTGAATATGCAATGATTTCCGAGACATCCGTATCTACAGTCATCTCTAATCGTTGTCAGAAAAATGCAGGTATTGAAATCCGTGATGTTAAGCTTTTTTATCGTCCGACAATCAAAGATATAGCAGAATATTTATCATCTGAGACCGATTCGATATTGATGCTGGGCACTAACGGCAATTCACGGAACGATGCGCCATATCAAGCGTTGCTAAAAGCGATTCCATTTGCACCGGTGACACTGCAATATAAACCAGTATTTGGTGATAATTTCTCGGCATCAGCCATGTCGTTCTGCTTGGCTTTCATGATGTTGGAACAGCAACTCGTCCCGGCGGCGTATATGCTTCAGAATGTAGGCGAAGTGCCTGATGCTATAAACGAACTTACGTTGATCAATCAGTCCGATGAGACCTCATGGTCGGTTATTCGGCTAAAAAAGATATAACTATGTGGCAATTACTTAGTTTAGCTATCATACAAAGCATAATGCTATCCTTTGGACAGCTGACGCTGAAGTTAGCGTTGATGAAAATGCCAGCATTTTCATGGACGGCACACTTCTGGGGAAGTCTGTTGACCAATTGGTGGTTCCTTTTGTGTGGCCTATTTTTTGGAGGTGCATCAATTTTGTGGATGTATATCTTAAAGCATTTTCCGCTGAGCATGGCCAGTCCGATGGTAAGCCTAAGCTATGTGTTTGCTCTGATATTTTCTGTGGTGTTTCTTCATGAAGCTGTTGCATGGAACAGATGGCTTGGAGTTGCATTAATCATGGTAGGATGTATTTTTGTCGCTAAATAAAAGGTTATGAGTAAAGTAAAGAACATACTAATCGTAATGCTGTTAGCGCTCATTGCGCTGCCAGTTTCGGCAGATACATTAACGCCGCAACAGCAGCAAGAGGTTATTGCTAAAATCAATAAGACGGCGTCAAATATCAAGTCGATGAGCTGCTCCTTTGTTCAGACGAAATACTTATCGATTCTGAATGATAAGATGGTTTCGAAAGGGCAGATGTATTATAAGCAGTCTGACAAATTGCGCTGGGAATATACCGAACCGTATAAGTATCTTTTTATCTTTAACGGCACGAAAGTATATGTCGGTAATAGTTCGCGTAAAGACGTTATCGACACTAACTCGAACAAGGTTTTTAAGGAGGTGGCGCGTATTATGATGAATACGGTTACCGGGAAGGCCTTGTCTAATTCTACCGACTTTTCGATAGATGCAACGGCTGATAGCAAGTATTATACGATTACTCTTGTCCCCAAGAAGAAGGATCTTAAACAGATGTTCTCAAAGATAGTGCTCAGCTTCACAAAGTCAAATACGATGATTTCCGAGGTTAATATCTATGAGAAGAATGGCGATAGAAGCAACATTCAGTTGAAAAATATTAGTAATAATGGAACTGTAAATGAGAGCTATTTTAATATTCCTAAGTAGCCTTCTTGCTATTGTGTCGTTTAATTCAAGGGCTGAAGTGGTTGACGCTGACTCAATAGGAGATCAGTGTAGGCGATACGCGTTCCAACTGGAGACCTCGAAGGCGGCTATTACAGGGATATGTATTGCAAGAGAAGATGCCGAGACGATCACCGGTAGTATGGTGAATGAATTTGGCATTTCAGCGATATCTTTCGTTTACAACAAGCAGAAAGACAAGGTGAAGTTGTTGAACGTCATCAGCTTCTTAAATAAATGGTACATAAAGATGGTGCTGAAGAATGATATTAAAGTCTGCATTCATACCATTTATAATATTCCTTCAAAACAGTCGAAAAACTACGGCGTTGAGGTTGAGGAGGATAAAGTTGTTATAACCAACAACAAACGACACTTGAAATATACATTTACGCCGCTAATCATAACTGATAATAATGATACTGAAGAATCAACTATATAAAATCAACGAAGCGAATCGCGAGCAGCAAACTTATCGAATTGAGTTTATCCGAGATAACGTGATTTATCGTGCTCATTTTCCGGAAAAGCCGATTACTCCCGGTGTGTGCATTATTCAGATTGCGGTAGAGCTCTTGTCTGATTTGTTGGAGCTGCATATCGAGTTGACTTCAGTGCATAATGCGAAATTTATCACTGTAATAGACCCGTCGGAGACGCAAGTTGTAGATTATATTTTTAAGAAGATTGCTTTTGATGAGGAAACTTCGACCTATAAGATTACAGCCGAGGTTTCTAATAATGGAACTATTTATACCAAACTGTCGCTGATAGCCAAGAAGAAATGACCAATGTAGATTACAAGGACATAAGAGATACGATGCGCAGCCATAAGATTTGCGTAGTTGTGCCTACATATAATAATGCCGGCACTCTGCGTCGTGTCTTATCCGATGTCCTTACATACTCTGCTGATGTCATAGTGGTAAATGATGGTAGTACAGATGAAACCGGTGGCATCTTGTCGGAATTTGCCAATGCCATAACTATCGTATCATATCCGGATAATCAAGGAAAGGGTTATGCGTTGAAATCCGGTTTCCGCAAAGCGATTGAACTGGGGTATGAGTATGCCATAACGATTGACTCTGATGGTCAACATTATCCTTCGGATCTCGGGAAATTCGTGCAGGCGGTTGTTGAACATCCCGGTGCATTGATCGTGGGACAACGCGATTTGACTCGAGTAGATATTAACGGAAAGAGCTCGTTTGCCAATAAATTTTCGAATTTCTGGTATGCAGTTCAGACCGGCAGAAACCTCAAAGATACGCAGACGGGATATCGTGCGTACCCGCTGCAAAGCCTGTATGGGTTGAATTTCTTGACCAGTAGATATGAGGCAGAGTTAGAGTTGCTTGTGTTTGCCGCATGGAATGGCGTAGAAATTATCTCTATCCCTATTCAGGTATATTATCCCCCTCAGGCTGAACGAGTGTCTCATTTTAAGCCTGCGCTTGATTTTACGCGTATTAGTATACTGAACACGATCTTGTGTGTTTTGGCTATCGTTTATGGGCTTCCATCGCGTTTCTGGAATTGCATAAAACGTAAGAAATTCTTTAGAAAGGAGTTTAAGCCGTTTACTCGTAAACATGGAGAGAAACGACCGGCAGCGATTACTTTTGGGCGCATCTTCCGTTCGCTCTACGGCCTCGCGCATTTTGTCTTTTGGTCGATATTCGTATTTAAGCCATACTCTTATCTCTATTTCCATATCGGGAAAGAGTCAGACGCTAAGAAATTACGTTTCCATAAATCCTTACAGCGGATATCGCGTTTCTTTGCCAAATATATTCCCGGCTCCGGCACTATATATGAAAATCCATCGAACGAGACCTTTGAGGAGCCGGCACTAATTATTTGTAACCATCAGTCGCATCTAGATTTGCCGGTGATAATGTCGGTTAATCCCAAACTCATTTTGCTGACGAATGATTGGGTTTGGAACAATAAGTTCTTTGGCAATATCGTGCATTATGCTGATTTCCTGCCGGTGTCTGCCGGTATGGATGTTATTCTTCCTCGTCTTAAAGAGTTGAAAGATAAGGGCTATTCCATTGTTGTCTTCCCGGAAGGGACAAGATCGGAGGATTGCACCATTCAGCGTTTCCATCAAGGAGCATTCTTATTAGCACAAGAACTGAAGTTGGATATCATACCGATGGTTTTGCATGGCGCCGGCAACTATCTTGCCAAGTCGGATTTTATGTTCAGGAAGGGGAAAATTACCCTTCGCATTTTGCCCAGAATTGCTCATAACACGTATGGAGAGCTGTTGCTGAGAAAGCAGGCATCGACTTATCGCAAGATTATATGCGATGAGTTTGATAATATAATTAACCAGATCGAGACACCTGAATTTTTCAAAAGTTTGGTGCTTTATAAATATGCATATCGCGGATGGAGAATTGTCTCAATCTGTAAGCAAATATTAAAGAGCTTGCCCGACTTTGCGCCCCAACTTAATCAAGTTAGTGCACCGGGGGCAGCCGTGTATTTTATTCATAGCGGTATCGGAGTGATACCGTTACTATATGCTCTGTCGCATAGAGATGTTGAGGTTTATGGTTATGAAGAGAATATCCAAGACTTTACGATCGCGACAGAGACACCGGATCTCCCGAAGAATTTACATTTTAAGCATGCTGTCTTTAATTCAGATTATGATGAGATTCCGGCAGATGCTAATCTGTTTATAATCGGGGATGAAAGTGTAAAGAGAAGATTCAGCAGTTTGAAAACTACAATAATAAACGTTATGTCATGATGAAAGATTGCATTATCATAGGTGGAGGCATTGGAGGCCTTTTTACAGGTGCTTTTCTTTCGAAGAATGGCGTTCGCGTTACTGTATTGGAGAAAAACTCCATTATTGGTGGCGGATTACAGTGTTTCCAACGTAATGGGAAGATATACGAAACCGGGATGCATGTTATCGGCGGTTTTGAACCCGGCGGTACGCTCTATCGGATATGTCAGTATCTTGGAATCTTAGATAAGCTCAAAATTCAGCATATCCCTCACGATTGTATGGATGAGCTCTACTATCATAAAACCAATGAGACATTCAAGATTGCCTCAGGTAAAGATGGCTTTATTGATAGCTTGTCAAAATATTTTCCTGCAGAAAAAGAGGGGATTAAGGCGTATGTAGAGGCTCTGTTTGAGATTACTAAAGAAGTGCCATTATTTTATCTCAAAGGTGACTCAAAGATTATAGATCCTCATACCGATGTGTTCTATATGCCAGCTGACGAACTAATTGCAAAATATGTCAGCGATCCGAAGTTGCAGGAAATTTTAGCGTATTTGAATCCCTTATACGGAGGTGTAAAGGGGCATACTCCGGCGTATGTGCATGCTCTGTTGAATGTGCTATATATTAAAGGGGCTTCTCGCTTTATTGCCGGGAGTCAACAGTTGGCTGATGCTTTGCAAGAGATTATCTGCTTCAATGGAGGTGCTGTCTATGCGAATAAGGAAGTGGCAAGGATAGATGTAACTAACCGCCATGTTAACTATATCGAGACAACAAAAGGTGATAAATTCAGAGGCGACGACTATGTTTTTGCTGCTCATCCTACCGAGTTGCTCAAGTTTGTACCCAAGGGCACATTTCGCAAGATATTTGTCAATAGATTAAACGAAATTCCAAATACATGCTCGGCATTTTCGATATATATCGATCTGAAACCGAATAGCTTTAGATATATTGATCATACCTGCTATTATGTTGAGGAGTTTGGTCATATATGGAATCAATCTCAATATGATGCTGATTGTTGGCCATATGGATTTATGTATATGACGCCTCCCGACGAAAATCAAGGCGAGTATGCATCGCGTTTACTAATCCACTGCATAATGGATTATGCTCAGGTAAAACAGTGGGAGCAGACTACTGTAGGCCAACGTGGCGAAGCTTATGAGCAATGGAAAGCGCAACGCATTGATATGATTATTAGTCAGTTGAGTAATCTATTCCCCGATTTCAGAACTCAAGTGGAGCGCATATATGCGGCTTCGCCATTGACCATAAGAGATTATTATGGCACAAAAAATGGAGCTATCTTTGGATATCGTAAAGATTGTAAAAACTTGATTTTCTCTCAATTAACGGTTTACACAAAGGTCAAAAATTTATTTTTGACCGGCCAAAATATTAACTTACATGGCATTTGTGGAGTGCCGTTAACAGCTATAAATACATCCGAAGCTATTTTGGGTGAACATGTTATTATTAATGCGATTAACCATGATGGCAAGGATATATAAACTAATATTATTCATAGGCTTGTGGATAACTTGCGCCTCGATTGTTCAGGCTCAGGATGGCGCCTTCAATATTTGGGAGGATACCGATTGTAAGGCAACTGTTAAGCTCACGCCCTACTTGTCTGAGACGCCTAATAGCCCGGCAATTATAGTGTGTCCCGGTGGTAGCTATTTTTGGCTTGACCGGAAAACCGAAGGGCAGGGTGTAGCCGAGTGGCTTCAATCTAATGGTATTTCTGCCTTTGTATTGGAGTATAGAGTTGGCGGTGTGCCGGCATTTATTACGCACTATCGATTGGTTGCCCGAGGCAATCGTTATCCGGATATGTTGCAAGATGTGCAGCGCTCTATTCAACTATTGCGCGAGAACGCCGAGAAGTTTGGTATAAATCCAAGTCAGGTAGGTGTAATGGGCTTTTCGGCAGGAGGGCATCTAACAGCAATGTCCGGACTGTTTTTCGATTCAAATGTGCTGTCATTAGTAGGAATCGAGCCAACGGTTTCGCTTAAGCCTGATTTTATAGCTCCGATTTATCCGGTAGTTAGTTTAACGGCAGATTGCACGCACAAGCGTTCGCGCAGAGGCCTCCTTGGTGAGGGAAAATCGATAAGCGAGGCAATGAAGGATTCATTGTCGCTGGAACGTCATGTTCGCATGGATATGCCCCCAACCTTTTTAATGAACTGCAAAGATGACCCAATCGTAAAATACCATAATTCTGAATTGTTAGATTCTGCAATGACAGCGAAAGGCGTGCCTCATAAATATATCCAATATCAAACCGGTGGGCATGGCTTTGGAGCTACGGCAGCAAAGACAACCGCAGAAGCAATAGCATGGAAAAACGAATTTATTAACTGGCTAAATGACTTATTAAAATGACATATTCTCACAACGATATAGAATTCTGCACTGTTGCGGAAATCGAAGCTTACCAAGACCAACGCTTGCAAGAAGCTGTCGCATATCTCGCGGAGCATTCGCCGTTTTATCAGAGGATGTTCAAGGAGAATGATATTGACGTTGCGTCAATCAAGACGTTGAAGGACCTCGAGAAGTTGCCTTTCACAGAGAAAAAAGATCTGCAACTCCATAATGAGGAGTTCTTGTGTGTGCCAAAAGAAAAGATTATCGACTATATAACTACCTCCGGCACTCTTGGCGACCCGGTTACGTTTGGTTGCACGGATAAGGACCTTGATCGTTTGGCTTACAATGAGATGAAGTCATTTAGCTGTGCCGGCTTAAAGCCCGGTAATATCGTGCAGTTGATGACAACCATCGACAAGCGCTTCATGGCTGGATTAGCTTACTTCTTGGGCATCAGGAAGCTTGGCGCAAGTATCATTCGTGTAGGCAATGGCATCCCTGAATTGCAATGGGATACCATCGAACGCCTTAAGCCCGACACGATTATGTGTGTGCCATCATTCATACTGCGCTTAATTGAATATGCCGAGCAGCATAATATCGATTACCGTAAATCAAGCATCAAGCGCATCATCGGAATAGGTGAGGGGCTTAGAGAGCAAGACTTTAGCCTCAATCTGTTGGGTAGACGAATCAAGGAGAAATGGGATGTAGATCTTTTTGCTACCTACTCATCAACGGAAATGGGTGCCACTTTCTCTGAATGTCAATATGGCTGTGGCGGTCACGTACATCCTGAGCTGATTATCGTGGAAATTATCGGCGAAGATAACCGCCCAGTAAAAGATGGAGAGGTTGGCGAGGTGGTTGTTACCACGTTAGGTGTTGAGGGTATGCCATTGTTGCGCTTCCGCACCGGTGACATGAGCAGCAAAATCACTGAGCAATGTGCTTGTGGTCGTAATTCTTATCGTCTGACTCCGCTGGTAGGTCGTAAGAACAATATGATTAAACTGAAGGGGACAACCATTTATCCCCCAGCCATCAACGATGTGCTTGACAATACCCCGTATATTGCCAATTATGTTGTGGTAGTGCAAAATAGCTTTGCCGGCACGGATGAAGTTGTTGTCAAAGTAGGTCTGTCCAGTCCGCAACACTTTGATGTTATTAAGGATCTGAAAGATCGATTCCGTTCACGTATTCGTGTAGCGCCTATCGTAGAGATTTTATCTCCGGATGACATCAACAAAATCAATTTCCCGGCGAAGAGTCGTAAACCGATTAAGTTTATCGATAATCGCAAGAATTAAGTAAGGATATAGCAGGCGGGCTATCCGGTAGAAATCGACAACATGAATAAACTAACTCTTCTCATATACGACTATTTTAAGAAGCATCCATGGTTGGCATGGACGTCAGCCATTGGTGCGACAATAGTCTTTGTTCTATCCATACTGACTCTACATTATAATGAAGATATCTCCGACTTCTTGCCGCTCGATGAGGATAATCAAACGGCGTTGTCGGTATATCAAGATATCTCCGGAGCGAATAAAATATATGCCATAATATCAACGAAGGATACAACCAACGTTTCCCCTCAGGAACTTGTAGATGGGGTAGAGGCCTTTGTTGAAAATGTGGTTGAAATGGATACGGCTCATTATGTTACTAACATAATGAAGGAGATTGACATGGAACGCATGCTTGGGCTTGCGGATGTTGTCTATGAGAATGTGCCTTATTTCTTAACGGATCAGGATTATGCCCGGATTGATAGCCTATTGTCGTTGCAGGATTATATAGATCGTCAACTCGGTGAGGATAAGCAGATGTTGCTATTCCCGTCGTCAAATATCTTGACTGCAAATATTACGCGCGACCCGCTAAATCTATTTACCCCTATTCTGGGTAGACTCTCTCAAGGAGAGGCTTCGATTCAGTATGAGACCTATGATAGCTATATCTTATCGCCGGATGCTAAGAAGGCTATTGTAATTTTAGAGTCGTCATTCGGTGCTCACGAATCGGAAAACAATACGAAGTTGGTGGCCATGCTTGCTGAGGCTTCAACAAAGACAGAGTCGGCGGATCAGAACTTGGATATTCATATCATTGGGGGCCCTGTAATAGCGGTTGCAAATGCTTCGCAGATTAAAACGGATAGCATTGTAGCCGTATGTATTGCCGGAGTGCTGATTTTAGCTCTGCTTATCTATGTGTTTAGGCGAGTGAGAAACATTCTGCTAATTGTCGTATCCGTAGGCTGGGGCTGGCTTCTTGCGATGGGGGTTATAGCTTTGTTTTATAGCTCGGTATCGATAATTGTAATCGGCATAGCTTCGGTAATCTTAGGTATTGCCGTTAATTATCCGCTTCACTTAATTGATCACCTAAAGGACAGTGATAATCCGAGGGCAGCGTTGAAAGAAATCATATCTCCGCTTGTTGTGGGTAATGTAACCACGGTTGGTGCGTTCTTGTGCCTTGTGCCGTTAAGTGCTCCCGCATTACATGATTTAGGGTTGTTTAGTTCCCTGTTGCTCATCGGCACTATTCTGTTTGTGTTGCTGTTTCTCCCGCATGCTATCAGAATCCGTAAACATGAACATGAAAAAAAGCATGAGCCGGTATTAATTACTAAACTTGCCGGCTTATCCTTAGAAAATAACCGCTGGACGGTAGGGACGATTATTATTCTGACTAT
>CAZKYD010000035.1:0-19710 GCA_964556875.1 uncultured Alistipes sp. | reverse complement strand
CCCGCACTATTTCCGCACTGTTTTCATTATCTATTATCGCCTCACAATAAGCGAATTACGCTATCGATTACTTTTGTACCAAGATTCTTATCAAAAACCTTATAACAAAGAGCTGCTCGGCGTGATGATATTGTTCCTTTACTTCTTCCGAGTAATAATGACATATCCGTTGGGGATACACCACATCGAATTAATAGTGCTGTACGAAGATCAACCTTCGTAAGATTCCCCTTAGTTAGAAGTTGTAAATCGGTTACAAAATTAGGAGAATTATCAAGTACAACTTTCTCAAGTCTCTCCCATAACTCATCATTTTCTTTAATAATCTTACCACTCTCAATCAGTTTCCGTAGTGAGACAAACGCCTCTGACATACTAATTGCCGGATCAACTATTGGCAATTGCGCCTGACTATTTGCAATAACAATAAGTTTTGAGCGCAATTGAGCACGCAGCCACGAGAGTTTATCTTGATTAACAACAGATATTTCTTTTGATTGTACGTTTAATTTTTCGGTAAGAGCATTAATACGTTCTAGTGCTATATATAGTTGTATTACCTTATTTTTATACCTGACTCTATACAAAAGAAGTGCAACGACCAATAGCATAACTAGCAAAACAATCCCAATAATCCACCTATATAATAATTCATTTTTATGCTCCGCCTTATTACGTTCTCGCTCATGAATTTGATAATTAAAAAAAGACTGTTGATTGATACTCTGTTGAGATTCATTACTATCAAAATAGCCCTCAAGATATGCACGATACTCAGTAATTAACTGATCAATGCTATCTTGTGGCATAAAATGTCGCACTTCCGGAGAAAGTAAAACTTGATATCCTATGCCGTGATGTGTTTGATCTTCGTCTTGAAGTATCTCTCGGGCATAAATATAAGCTGTATCAATACGTCCGGCAGCTTGATAAATCTGTGCAGCGAACGTCAATGCTCCAGTACGTGTAATTGATTTAACTTCTTTTGTCGTATTTCGTATAAGGACAAGAGCTGAATCTATCTTCCCCTCTCGCAATTTAATACCAGCCAACGTAACCTTCGATTTAGCTTCAAAAGATTGGGGCAAGAAAGTTCCCTTTTCTAATGCTCGATGAATTATCAGTTCGGCCTTGCCATAATTCTCAGCCCTAAAATAACATTCTGCAAGCAGTTGCAAATCATACACTAAATTTATCGTATCATTGCATATTGAATCTAACTGAATAACAGACTCAAGATAAGGCGTTGCCTGCTCGTATAAGCGTAACGAGTTTAATAACCGGCCGGTTTGGCTCAACACGCTCCCTCGCAACTTTAAGTTCTGAGTATTCGGAGGGAGAAGATCCAAGGCGCTTTGAAAATAATGCATAGCAGATGGAGTATCTCCCATATCACTATAGACGCGTCCTCCATAATATAACGATTCGGCATATAACCCTTCTGTCTGATGATCGGCATAATATTCAATCACATCCAATATTAAGCTATCAGATGTATGAGTAATGTAGGCTTTGTCACGTGCCTTAATCGAAAGGAAATCATAATAGTGTCGATCGAAAGTATTTAGCAATGTATGATCTATACTATCAAGAGCCTCAATGGCGGAGAATGGAGAATCATCAACAATGTCGGCTATTGATGTTAACCGATTGTCATGTTTAATATTACTACATCCCAGAGAGAAAAAGAAAAGGATTGAGATAATTAAAAATTGTACTTTCATAGCTATGAGGGGGTGGTATTGGGGAATTGGCGGAGCTATTTGCGGCCAAAGTCTGCGGGGATTTCGCCCCATAGAGGTGTGTTCCAACGGAGAATGGGGTTGGCGATTGGATGAGAGCGAACCCAAATGTTAGCTCGTGCTAACATTTCGAATATCCGTTTATTCCCCTCGGTAGGAGTCAGTTTTGTGCGACATCCACGATTGCGCACCCACGACACGGCGGTTGCGGAATCAGTATAGATTGGGGTTGTGGTGTCGTTCTGGCGGAACAGTAAGGCGAGAGCGTGAATCAGCGCCAAGTATTCAGCTACGTTATTTGTGCCGTCGGCCAACGGGCCTACGTGGAAGATTTCTTCACCGGTAGCGACTCTCACTCCGCGATATTCCATCATGCCTGGATTGCCGGCGCAGGCGCCATCAACAGCAATTGCGTTCGGGTTGATTTCCGGGATGTTGGCGTAATCGTTTTTAGGAGTAGCCTCAGTTGCTTCCATATTTTTAACTGCTATGCGAGTCAGCAGGAGTTCTTCTTCTTCACCGGAGCCACGGAAGGCCATAACGGCTTCTTGCTGCGAGTCGAAGGCTTTATATTTCGCTCCGGGGTATTGCAATACTTGCTCTTGGCAGTCGTCCCAAGTAAGGTATACGCCCGGTTGGCGTCCTTCCCAAACTACGTAGAATTTCTTTTTTGCCATGTGGTTGAGGTGTTTATCTTAGCTTAGTGTGAGCAGGAGTGAGATGTCGGTATATCTTACGCCGGCGATTTCCGCAACTTTGCGGTTGACGGCCGTACCGAGGAATGTAAGTGTGGCTTTCTGTAAGCCTGATGTCAGCTGTATAGCCGACGAGCATGCGCTGCAGTCGGCGATATCATCGAGCATGGTGATAAATGTGTCACTGAGCGCCATTGCAGCTGTACGAGGCACAGCACTGCCAACGTTATGATAGCAGAAATGGCGACCTGACAGTGGCGAGCGAGGCTTCTCTTCGCCAAGATCGATTAGCGGCATTGCCGGGAACGCCTTCCCTGGCTCATCGGAAAGGTCAAAGACCAATACCCCTTTCTTCATAATGCGTTCACCCTCGGCATCCACAACAACCCGGCAGCGCAACGAAGTTGCTATCACAACATCCGCACTTTGAATTGCATTCTCCAAAGCATTGGGATGAATCGACGAACCGATAACCCCATCGCCAAGGCGACGCAGGGCTTGACGCAGACGATAAATATCATCGTCGAACATCTTCACGGTTGCACCAACCCCCACTGCGGAACGCGCGGCTGCGCAGGCGGCAAGGTTGCTACCAAGGATGACAACTTCGCAGGGAATTACCCCCGACACACCCCCTAACAATATCCCCTTACCATTACGGGGATCAGCCATCATTGAAGACGCCAACACCATGGCGGCACGTCCATCTATCTCCGACAAAATATCGGCGAAAGGATGATGGCCGCTTTCATCAGCGATAAGGTCGATGGCGATATTTATCACTTTTCTGTCGAGCAGATGACGAATTACCTCAGCCCCTTGAGAGCGAGAGAAATTTGACAAGCTCAACAGAAGGGCTCCGCGGCGCAGACAAGCAATGTCGGATAGCGGCAGCGGGGCAAGATGGATTACGATATCCGCCTCAAGGGTTTCGCGGCGCGAAGCGATTCGAGCCCCGGCCCGCAAATAGGCGTTATCGCTATAATGGATATGCTTCGCAGCATTCTCTTCCATGACCACGGCAAACCCACGGCCAACAAGCGCGGCTACGGCTTCAGGGGTGAGCGGGAAACGCTGTTCCGAAGATGTGGCGCATCGAGGTAGGCCTATCGATAGATTGCGGCGAGCAACCGAAGTGCCGGCGGCAGATTCAAGAGGTGTAGGATTGGTCATGGTTTAGGATTTTCAGTTATGAATTGACGAATAAACAAGCCGCAAGTTTCCTCAATCTCCGACTCATTTTCGAGGCGGTCGGAGGAGAATCTAAACTGCGCTTGATTATACCATTGAGCACGCTCAGCAATCGTCCGATCAATAAATTGCTCCACTTCAGCGGCGTTCATGCCGTTGAGTTTCGGGCGCTGAGCTTGCGCTTCGAGCAGGCGACGAAGCAGGCGAGGCCGAGAAGCTTGCAGGAGAATGGTAATGCCATGGCCATTCATAAAATCCATATTATTGGCGTAGCAGGGGGTGCCTCCACCACAACCGATAATCGTATTTTGCAAACCGGCATTACGTTCTACCGCCATCGTCTCTATTTTTCGGAAATAAGCTTCCCCTTTCGAGGCGAAAATTTGCGAGACGGTCATCCCTTCGTTCTGCTCTATCAACTCGTCGAGGTCAATATACTGCCACCCCGGAAGCCTAGCTTCCAGGGCGCGCCCGAGGGTAGTTTTACCTGCCCCCATAAAGCCTATTAGATAGAGCAGCATATTGATATCAACGCGGAGTTGAGCTGAGATTACTTCTGATTCTGAGCCTTCAGCAGATCGCGAATTTCAGAGAGGAGTTCTTCCTGGGTCGGTCCTGCAGGAGCAGCAGGTTCTTCCGGAGCGGCGGGTTCTGCACGTTTCAGCTTGTTCATAGCTTTAATAGCCATAAAGATGCAGAAGGCAACGATGAGGAAGTCGACAATCGTTTGGATGAACGAGCCCCAAGTAACAGCTACTTCGGGGGTTACTACTTCGCCGGCTTCAAGGACAGCATCCTTCAGCACGATTTTGTAGTCGGTGAAGTTCATACCGCCGGTTAACACACCGACAATAGGCATGATGATGTCGTTGACTAATGAAGTTACAATTTTGCCGAATGCACCGCCGACAACAACACCGACTGCCATATCGACAACATTGCCCTTCATGGCGAATTCTTTGAATTCAGTAAGGAATTTACCCATTTGTTATTGAATTTAATTGATGAATATATCTCTATTAAATATTTAGTCAACGCTACCCTCGCAACGGAGGATAGCGTTGACTTTAATAGATGCAGATTTATTTTACAGTCCAGGTGTCACCTGCGAGGAGCATGTCGCGCAGACAGGTGAAGCCCTTCTTTGCTTTTACTTGTTCAACCTGCTTTTCAACTTCTTCGTTGTAGACAGGAGCCTCAACGTCGCGGATAACGCCGAGAGCTACGGGCAGATCGGTGCCGTCCATCATGGCCAACTGCTGATGGAGGAAGTTGGTGGGGGTATGAGCATCGTGAACCAGAACGTCGTCGATGGTATAACCATCTTTGCCGATTTCAACAGCTTTCAGGAAGAAGCCGTTGGCAACGAGACCCTTTTCGTTATTCTTACCGAACAGCATCTTTTCGCCGTGGCGCAGATGGATAGTGCGGTCAGCACGATATTCTTTATCGGTAATAGCGGAGTGGATACCGTTGTTGAAAATCATACAGTTCTGGAGCACTTCGATAACGGCGGTGCCTTTATGGCGAGCTCCCTCAACCATCACTTCGCGCGATGTTACCAAGTCAACGTCGATTGTACGGGCAAAGAATGTGCCGCGTGCACCGAACACCAATTCTGCGGGGATAAACGGATCTTCGGTTGTGCCGTAAGGAGACGACTTCGAGACGAATCCGCGAGCAGATGTCGGTGAGTACTGTCCTTTGGTCAGACCGTAGATACGGTTGTTCAGCAGGAGGATATTGATGTCGATGTTACGACGTACGGCGTGGATAAAGTGGTTACCACCGATAGCGAGGCCGTCGCCATCGCCTGAGATTTGCCATACGGTCATCTGCGGATTTGCAACCTTGAAGCCGGTAGCGATAGCTGCTGCGCGGCCGTGGATTGTGTGGAATCCGTAGGTGTTCATATAGTATGGTAGACGTGAGGAGCAACCGATACCGGAGATAACTGCGGTCTTTTCGGGAGCTACGCCTAACTCTGCCATGGCTTTGTGGAGAGAGTTGAGCACGGCGTGGTCGCCGCAACCGGCACACCAGCGCACCGGCTGGTCGTTCTTATAATCAGATGCCTTATATGTTGCTGTACATTCCATGGTCGAGAATTATTTTAAGAGTTCCTTTACTTTATCTACAACTTCGTGTACCAGGAAGGGCTGGCCTTCAACTTTGTTGATACGATGGAAGGTGTGGTGGGGGAAACGTGCTTGCAGATAGTCGGCGAATTGGCCGGTGTTGAGCTCGGCAACGATCAGATGCTTATACTTCTTGAAGATCTCGGCAGTGTTGCGCGGCAGCGGGTTGATATAACGGAACTGTGCGAGCGCAACTTTGTAGCCTTGACGATTGAGTTCTTCAGCAGCATCGTAGAGATGGCCGTAAGTACCGCCCCAACCGATCAGCAGGGTGTCGGCTTCGGGAGAATCGCATTTAACTTCCTGCTTGGGGATGCTGTTTGCGATACGGGCAACTTTTTCGCGACGAATTTCGACCATGCGAGCATGGTTAGCGGGGTCGTTAGAGATAGCGCCGTTCTGAGCGTTCTTTTCAAGACCGCCAAGACGGTGAGGCAGACCGGACACACCGGGGATTGCCCAATAGCGGCTCAAGGTCTGGAAGTTACGCAGATACGGGGTCCAGGTTGAGCGGAGGTCTTCGGGAACGTAGGGAACCTTAATTGCGGGGAATTCAGATTCATCGGGGATACGCCATGCCGACGAACCGTTGCCGATGAAAGCATCGCTAAGGAGGATTACCGGAGTCATATGCTCGATAGCGATACGGCTGGCTTCGAAGGCCATGTTGAAGCAGTCAGTAGGAGATACCGGAGCGACAACTGCCAAGGGGGATTCACCGTTACGGCCGTAGAGAGCCTGAGCGAGGTCGGTTTGCTCGGTCTTGGTAGGCAGACCGGTTGATGGTCCACCACGCTGTACGTCGATAACAACCAACGGAAGTTCAGCCATTACAGCCAGGCCGATACCTTCGCTCTTCAGAGCCAAACCGGGGCCTGAGGTAGAGGTAGCAGCAAGGTTACCGGCGAATGATGCACCGATTGCCGAACAAACGCCGGCGATTTCATCTTCCATCTGGCAGGCTTTTACGCCTAGGTCCTTGCGCTTTGCAAGTTCGTGGAGGATATCGGTAGCGGGGGTGATGGGGTAAGAACCGAGGTAAAGGGGCAGACCTGATTTCTCAGATGCAAGGATAAGGCCCCAGGCGGTAGCTTCGTTACCCTTCAAGTCGGTATACGTACCCGGTTTGATCGTTTCGGTTTCAATCTTATAGGTAGAAACCGAGGCGTGGATATTGTGGCCATAGTCGTAGCCGGCACGGATAACCTTTGTGTTGGCTTCAGCTATAGCGGGCTTTTTAGCAAATTTATTTTGAATCATTGCGATGGCGCTTTCAACCGGGCGGTCGAAGAGCCAGCAAATCAAACCAAGAGTGAAGATGTTACGACATTTAAGCACCGCCTTGATATCCATCTCGGAATCAGCGAGCGCTGCACGTGTCATTGTTGTTACAGGCACTTCCACAACTTGAGCTGTTACGCCAAGTTCTTTGATAGGGTCATTTGTGGTGAACTTAGCTTTCTTCAAGCCATCCTCTTTAAAGGAGTCAATGTCTGTGATGATTACGCCGCCGGGCTTCAGAAACTTAACATTCTGCTTCAGCGCAGCGGGATTCATTGCTACAAGTACATCACACTGGTCGCCCGGAGTGTGCACACCGGTACCGATGCTCACCTGGAAGCCTGAGACGCCTCCTAACGAGCCCTGCGGGGCGCGAATTTCTGCCGGATAATCCGGGAATGTCGAAACGGAGTTGCCTAAGCCGGCCGAAACATTGGTGAAAATGTTTCCGGCGAGCTGCATACCATCGCCCGAGTCGCCTGAAAATCTAACGGCAACTTTGTCGAGCATTTTTACTCTTTGGTTCGTGTTGTCCATGATTTCTTTCCTTTTCTGAAAGTTTAATGGAAAGTTTTTATGATTAGGTAGTTTTTGAATGAGTATCCGCAGATAGTCTGCGTCATTCCCACATGAATGAATTAGTACATTCGACCACAAAGTTAACTTTTTCTCGCGGATTTTATAGTGTTTCCGAGAAGTTTTCGTAATTTTGTGCTAAAATTTTTAGAAAGTGACTACGTTTCAATCTATTCAACATACTTTAGCCCCGGAGCTGACGCAGCTGAACGACCTGATTTCGGCTACCCTTACCTCCCCGAACGCTTTGATGAACAAAGTCGTGGCCACTTATCTTGAAAAGAAAGGTAAGCAGATCCGCCCCGTAATGGTTATCCTCAGCGCAAAACTGCTCGGTGAGGTTAACGAAAATGTAATTAAGGGCGCTGTTGCCGTAGAGCTGCTCCACAACGCATCGCTGATTCATGACGACGTTGTTGACGACACCCGTGTTCGCCGCGATGCGCAAACCATCAACGGAATTTGGGACAACCACTTGGCAGTGTTGATCGGCGACTTTTTCCTTTCAAACGCCTTGGTATTAGCATCCGAAACCGCCGATATTCGAATCGTTGAATCGATTGCTTCGCTCGGCCGCCTGCTCTCAATCGGCGAGCTCGACGAAATTTACAACGCTCGCTACACCGAACTTACCGAGGATGTCTACTACAAGATTATCTATCGCAAAACAGCCTCACTATTTATCAGCTGCGCTGAAGTCGGCGCATATGCTGTTGGCGTTACTGATCAAAAGAAATTAGAAGCCCTGCGCGAATTCACCCGTCTGCTGGGCCTCTGTTTCCAGATTAAAGACGATATTTTTGATTATTTCTCAGATAGCGAAATAGGCAAGCCTACCGGCAACGACCTGCGCGAAGGAAAGATTACCCTCCCGCTACTTCATGCCCTGCAAACCTGCACCGGCGAAGAGCACGACCGAATGGTAGAACTCGCGCGAAAGGATGCCCTTGAAGCTGACGAAATTACTACCCTCATCAACTACGCCATTGCCAACGGCGGTATTGAATATGCCGAAAAAACAATGGCAGAGATGCGCGCCAAGGCTTGCACATTGCTCCGCGAGAATTTCGAGCCGTCGGAAACCGTAGATGCCTTCGTTTCGCTCTTCGATTTCATTATTAGCCGTAATCGCTAATTCATCATACTCTCCCCTCTGCTCTTTCTGATGCCTTCGTGCATCTCCCCTACAATTGTCTGCTACCGTGACCTCTAAGAAAAAAATATTGCTCGTAGGCGACTATAGTAATTGCCACCGCACACTGCGCGATGCGTTGCGCCGCCAAGGCCACGATGTCACTCTGATATCCAACGGCTGCGGGTTCCAAGACACGGAAAGAGATATCGACATGTCGCGCTCCAACAATAAATTGGCAGGTGCGATATATTTTTTTAAGTGGCGCTATATGATGAATAGCGTGCTGACGGGGAATGACGTAGTAGTTTTCCAGAATCCCCATTTTATGGATCTGAGGCCCTCGCGACTAAAAGTTATGTTTGACTTTTTGAAGAGGGAAAACGGACGAGTATTCCTAACAGCAGCCGGCACTGATTGCACCTACATCAAAAGTTGTCTGACGCCGGATTATCCCTTGCGATATAACGATTTTGTTATCGACGGCAAACCGTCGCCCTACGCGATCGAATCGCCCGACTATATCGAACGCTGGACACTGCCGATGATGCAGGAGTATAACGACTATTTCTATGAGAATCTTGACGGCATCGGCTCTATCCTCTACGAATATGATGTCGCAATACACCATTATTTCGGCTCTCGACACGTCAACATGGCTTACTGTGGAATCCCCATTGACACCAATCGCCTCATCCCGGTTGCTCATCCCGGCACACCCGAAGTTGTCAAGCTGTTTTTGGGACGCCATAAAAATCGTTATGCCGAAAAAGGCACCGACCTGCTGGAAATTGCTGCAAAAACTGTAGTTGAACGTCATCCCCAACGCTGCAGCCTGGAAATTGTAGAGAATCGCCCTTACAACGAATATGTAGCGCTGCAGCGGTCGAGCCATGTAATTTTAGACCAAATTTACAGCTATACTCCCGCCACAAATGCGCTGATTGCGATGGCTCAAGAGCTCAACGTTGTCAGCGGTGGCGAACCTGAATACTACGATTTTATCGGCGAACGAGATAATCGCCCGGTAATCAATGCGCCGGTTACGTTAGACGCCTTGACCGAAACCTTGGATAATGTCGTTTGCCATCCCGAGCTCATCGCCGAGCGCGGACGTCGTAGCCGCGAATTTGTCATCAAACACAACGATGCCGACCTTGTTGCCGGCCGCTTCCTCAAACTCTGGTTCCCTGAATAATGAATACCTCAGGTAAATTAACGCTAAATTTAGCGATTGTAACCCATAAAGAAGATGGGATCAAGCGTGTGGTTGATATGAATTTACCTCACGTCGGCGGAGTGCGTTATATCGTATCATGGCAGAGTAGCGAAGGAGTAAAGCTACCGGAGGCTCTATATCGCGAGGATATGGAAATTATCCGAACCGATTCAAAGGGGGTAGCTCGGAATCGCAATAATGCGGTCAGTCGCTGTAAGGCGGATATAATCCTTCATGCCGACGATGACCTACGCTACACTCCGGAACAGCTACTCAGCGTAATTGCCACCTTTGAGCAGCATCCAGAAGTTGATTTGGCGGCCTTTCGCTATGACGGAGAGTCAAATCTAATATTCCCCAAAGAGGAATGCGATTTAACCGAACTCCCCAAAGGCGGTTTTTCTTATACGAACTTCACGTTGGCCGTAAGGCGTAGCGCTATCTTGGGAAAAGTATATTTCGATACCCGCTTAGGCATTGGAGCCGAGTATACCGGATGTGGCGAGGAGGACTTCTACCTATATCAAGCTCGCAAATTAGGACTAAACTGCCGATTCTTCCCGATTACCATTACAACACACCGAGGGCTGACCACCGGATTTCGCAAAATCACAGATATCCGCATTTTGCGTGGCTTTGGAGCGATTATCCGAGTAGAATTTCCTAAGACAGCATTGCTGAGAATAGCCTTGAAGACTTGGCGCATGTTCCGTTCCGGGCAGTGTCGAAATCCATTTTTTGCATTAAAAGGGATGTTGCAAGGTTGGGCTTTCGGAGCTCAGTTATTAAAAGGTGTATGCCATGAATAATTACCACGAGTCAATAGAATGCCCGCTAACTATCGTAATTCCGGTATATAACCGTGCGGAACTGGTAACCGCTACCCTGCAATGCGTAGAGAAGCAGACGTTGCGTCCGCTCAATGTTGTTTTGGTCGACAACAATTCTACCGACAATAGTCTGCAGGTGCTGCGTGATTGGAAAACCTCGGTAGAGACATCCGATTTTCATGTAACAGTTGTTGAAGAAACTACCCCCGGTGCTGCTGCCGCACGTAATCGAGGGCTACAAGAGGTTGCAACTCCGTTCACAATGTTTTTCGACAGCGATGATTTGATGGCCCCCACTCATTGCCAGAGAGCCGTGGAGGCTTTGCGCAAGTATGCTGATGCCGATATTGTCGGTTGGGATTGCCGATATATCGCCCCCTCAGGCAAAACCCAAAAAGTTGGATTTTACTCAAAGGACACTCGCTGGAATAACATTTTTCACGGCGGTATGTCGACCCAACGATATGCCGCCCGCACCGAGATTTTTCATCGTTGCGGCGGCTGGGATGCCGATTGTCGGGGCTGGGACGATGTTGAAATGGGATTCAGAATCTTGAATTTGAGCCCCAAAATCATCAAATTGAAAGGGGATTATACGGTAGATATCATCGGGGGAGCCGACTCTATTACCGGTCTTAAATTTTCTGCCAAAGCTGATGTCTGGGAACATGCGCTCGATCTTATGGCAGAGAACGTCAACAGCAAAGCTTATCATCGGATGATAAATTTCCGACGAGCCATCTTAGCCGGCGACTATCTAAAAGAAAACGCCGAGGCTGATGCTCGGCGTTTAATATCGGTTGTGCAAGCGAAGGAGCGTTGTCCCTTCTATCGTGCGCTAAATAGCATGGCGTATCATTTCAGAGGGCTCGGCTTCCCGGGGATTTCCCGCATTCTCCGCCCCTTCTTCTTCCACCTTTAATCAGTGTGCTATTTTTCTTTTGAGAGGTCGAGGACAACATTATCCTTCGACTTGTCGACATATTGGCGACGGAGAGGATTGGCCGTGCGCTCAGCATGATATTGGCGGTTGCGATAGATATCGATTGCTGCATATAGAGCTTGGCGCATCGACTCTTCTGAAGCTTCACCTTTGCCGGCGATATCATAGCCGGTGCCATGATCGGGAGAGGTGCGCACATAAGGAAGCCCGGCTGTAAAGTTCACCCCGGCACATGATGAGAGGGTCTTAAAGGGCGCCAGGCCTTGGTCATGATACATCGCCAAAACGCCATCAAATTTCTTGTAATTACCGCTCCCAAAGAAACCGTCGGCAGCATACGGGCCGAAAACGAGCGCCTTTTGGTTGCGCGCTTCTTCAATGGCAGGGATAATCACCTCTTTCTCCTCAGAGCCGAGCAGACCTTCATCTCCGGCATGCGGATTAAGGCTAAGCACGGCTATGCGAGGCTTCACGATGCCAAAATCCTGAATCAAGGATGCATTGAGCAACGCGATTTTCTCTACCAATGATTCCTTTGTGATAGCCTCCGAGACCTTCGAAATAGGCAGATGGGTGGTTGCCAATGCAACGCGCAGGGTGTCGTTAAACAGAATCATCAGCGCCTTGTTGCCATCGCCGATTGAGGCTTCGAGATACTCGGTATGGCCGGGGAATGTAAAGAGATCGCTATGGATGGTAGCCTTGTTGACAGGGGCTGTCAACAGTACATCAATCTTTCCGCTACGCAGGTCGGCAACGGCGCGTTCGAGGGCGATAAATGCAGCCTTACCGGCTTCGGCTGAGGGGTGGCCAGGCTCAACCTTGGCATCCTCACCGATTACATTCACGATATAGGCCTGACCATCGTTGATCGCGTCGGTATCCTTGATTTGCACCAAGTTTTGCCCCTGAAGATTCAGATTCTTACGATAATTGGCAGCGATTTTTGCCGAACCATAAATTATCGGCGTGCACAGCTCCAGCAGACGGCTGTCGTCGAGCATCTTGAGGATTACCTCATATCCAATGCCGTTATAATCACCGTGGGTGATCCCCACTTTTATTTTGTTTGACATAGTCGTATATCTTATTTTTTGAAATTAATCGGGATAATTGGCGAGGGTGTTACGCAACGAAGTGACAACCATCGCTCGGAGTTCTTTCGGAGCCTCAACCGTGACTTGATTACCCATTGATATCAGTTCGGCAACGAAATCATTGGTGAGACATATATTATATGTAAAGCGCGAATAGCCGTCGTTAATCTGCTCCTCCTGCGAGGGGTGAAGCGGCAATGCGCGCAAATATTTTGCACGACGAGGATCTACGCGCAACACAACCTTCTTGGCGTTCGCCTTGTCGACCATAATTCCATAGGCATCCTTGAAATATTGCTTTGGATCGACATCTACCGGCAATGTAAAATGGCGCGACAGAATCGTAAGATTGCTGATACGATCGAGGGCGTAGGTCTTATCTTTGCCTGACGCTATTTCGCGTCCGGTGACATACCAAATTTGGCGATAGATACGTAGAAACCACGGCTCTATTTCGACATCACGATTGGGATTGACGCGTGAGTAGGGATGATAGTCAAAGCAGACGGCACGACAGTCGCGCAGCGCCTCCATCATGGCTGAGAGATGTTCGCGTGCTGAAGGCACATCTTCGAGCATAATGCGCGAGGCTATCTCGCGTGATCCTTGAAGCACATTACTCGTGGCCGACGCATTCAGCAGCCAGTTGGTAATCTGCTCACCTGCCGAGCCCGGTTCCTCCTCTATATAATATTCGTAGGTCGCCGGGTCGCAAAGAATAGTTACCGAGAACAGTTCCTCAATCGCCTGGCGATAGTTGTAGAATGTGCGGCGCGGGATACGTGTTTCGCCGTTTGCAACAGAGCTGTTAGCCCAGCGGCGGTCAAGTTCCTTGCGCGAGATGCGCCCATATCGTTTGATTGTATCTACAATCCAGATATAACGGTTAAGGAGGTCGCGAGCCATGGTGATTAGTCGTTATTGTTAGCTATCCCTACGAGACGGACTATTGCGAGAGAGCGCTCCGGGTCGTTGGAGATGATTTGTAGGCGGGTATTAAGCAGTGGCGCGGTAAAACCTGATGGGTTAAACGTAACCTTCACTTTGCCGGATTTTCCTTTTTTGAGCTTACTGAATGAGGCGTCGATAGTAAATCCGGGATCGGTAGTATAGATTCTGCGAATTTGCAGGTCATTCTTCCCTTTATTGGTGATACGCAATTCAAGGGTTTTCGCCTCATCGGTCGGAGTAAAATCTCCAAAATCGAGCATATCTCTGTCAAACTCAATGACCGGCGCATCGGCTAACTGCTTCTCCGAAAGGTAAGAAAAATCTTCCTCGATAACGGCAGCCACTTCGAAGTTGCGAGGCTCAGCACCAGGCACATTTAGCGTCACAGAATCGGTCAGCAGACCATACTGCGTATTCTTTGTCGGAGCGAGAACGATAGAGTAAACTCCTTGTTCACCGGGCTGAATCGAATCGGTTGAGCCTGTAATGCGCAGGTATGACGGGATATTGCTCCACGTTGGCTTAATCGAGCTGTTCGAGCTATTGTAAGCATCGATATAGATCGACTTAATGCGACCGATTTTTACCGAACCGAACGCCATCATATCGTTACGCAAATGGATAGCGCCAACCGTCACCGGATAGCGCGAATTGACCGTTGACGGCGAACCGATTACCACTCCTTTTATATATAGGCGCTCGGTAGAGTCATTTGAGAATTTTACGGTTAGCGCCTTTGAGAATCGTCCGGGACGGCCCGAGGGGTTATAAACAGCGGTAACTACGGCTGTATCTCCCGGCTGGATAGGTTTCTTAGAATATTCCGGCACCGTACAGCCACACGACGAGCTGACATGATTGATAACCAACTGCTCAGCGCCGTCGTTGACAAACTTAAAGTCGGTAGTCACCTTGCCACCATCTTCGTCGAATGCGCCAAAGTCATGCTCGGTCTCCAACCATCTTACCTGAGCGGCAAGCGGCTGAAACGACATGGCGGCGATGGCTATACCGCATGAAAGCAAAAATCTATTCATTGCTTGACTTTTTACTCGGAGTAACATTCCCCTTAATCTTCAGGTTGATTTTCTTTCCACCTTTGGCGTTGGTGCGCACCGTTACCGTCTTCGAGAACTCGCCGGCGCGTCCCAGGGGGTTAAATGTCACTTTAATCTTGCTCTTTTTCCCTACTTTAACCGGATCTTTCGGATAGTCGGGGCGAGTACATCCGCAGGAAGCCGATGCACTCAACACGAGCAACGGCGCCGAACCGGTGTTGGTAAACTCAAATGAGTAGCTGACTGCGCCCCCATCTTCGCGAATTACGCCGAAGTCGTGAGAGGTCTCGCTAAATGTTATCTTGGGAGTCCCTTCGGTGCTGTCTTTCCCTTGAAGGGAGGTGGCAACAAGAAGCAGACTAAATAGAAGGGCTATTTTCAGTTTCATTGGTGAATTAATATTTCAAATTCGAGATTCTACGCTCCGCTGTTATTCGGCGTTGCGCTTTTGACCGGCAAGCATTCCGCAAGCCGCCATGATATCTTCGCCTCGCGATGCGCGAATTGTAGCGGTAATTCCGTCTTCGTTCAGCTGATCGCGGAAACGCTCCATCTGAGCCATCGAACAGGGGGATAATTCGCTGTCGGGGATGGCATGGAAGCGGATAAGGTTCACACGGCAGTCGAGTCCACGCAAGATTTTGGCCAGTTCACGGCAATGGCGCGCATCATCGTTCACGCCGCGGAACATGGTATACTCAAACGATAATCGACGCTGATGTGAGAAATCATAGTTGCTGAGCAGTTGCAACACTTCCTTGATAGGCATCGCTTTCTCAACCGGCATCAACTGGCCACGTTCTGAAGGATAGGGGGAGTGGAGCGAAATGGCGATATGCACTTTGGTGGTCTCCACGAGCGTTTTCAGTTCGCGAAGCTTTCCGATTGAGCTCACCGTTATACGTTTCGGACTCCAAGCCAAGCCCCAGGGTGCAGTCAGAATTTCAATCGCATCCAACACGGGCTGCAGGTTGTCGAGCGGTTCGCCCATCCCCATGAAAACGAGATTTGTTAGCGTTTCGCTTTCGGGAATGGCAAGTATCTGGTTGATAATATCGGCGGCAGTGAGGTTGCCATGAAAACCTTGGCGTCCGGTCATGCAGAAGGAGCAATTCATTTTACATCCAGCTTGCGACGACACGCAGAGCGTTGCGCGGTCGCCGTCAGGGATATAAACGGTCTCGATATTGCGTTGCCCTACGCCGGGGAAGAGATATTTGACAGTGCCGTCGGTGCTACGAGCCTCTGTCAGGGGCTTATGAACACCAACAACATACCCTTTTTCGGTCATCTTAGCACGCGCCTGCTTAGAGAGCTCCGTCATCTCATCGAGCGTTGTTGCTCGATTTACATAGAGTCGACGGGCAATCTGCTTAGCTGCAAATTGCGGCATACCGCAGTCGGCGGCTACTCGCCTAAGACCCTCGAGGGTTAGGCCTATAAGGGGCTTCTGATTTTCCATAACAAATTGTATCAAGATAAATAAGCATACATGGAGAAATTCCCCATTGCTAATTAGCCAACAAATTTACTGAAAAAATCAGTCAAACCAAATTACTCGGGCATAAATATTGCCCCTCCTACAATGTTACACCGATTTTTGCTACAAAAACCTCCATTCCAATGAATATTTATTCAGCATAAAATAGCCTAAAAACGGCCCATGAGGTAGCTGTAGGGCCAGTGTTGCCGAATAAGCTACATGGTGTTGCCAAATTTTCATCATAAAAGTTACAAACGAGTAATTAATTTGTAATAATTTTGTAACGTGAAAAGTGGATATGATGTATCTCTCATCGAAACTGCTTTATAAACGCCAATAATGCATGTGGAAATGCATTAAACTTTTTGTCACTCACGATGAGTTTATATAATGTGGAGTTATTAAGGCCTTTTTTCCACAGATTTTAATCTCAGACCGTGTAATCTATGTTGAAGATGGAATGTAGATTCCATCTGTGCCCTTAGCTCTCTATCACATGAGTACGCCACCATTCTTTTACAGATGTCTATTATCACACCTAATTCTCTATCTGCAAATCTAGTGACCGACGTATCATCCTTAAGTTCTTCTAATTACCTAAACTATTATTACATGAATGAATCATCTAAGTCGTTACGTCAAGTAATGGCATACGTTATGACTGCGTTGGGCCTTTTCCTACTAATCCCCACCGCTGATGCACAAACAGTTACCATAACTGATGGCCAGGGTGTTGTTTACGACATAACATCTATGACTAATCATACGGTTACCGTTTCTGATAAAAATGCATCCAGATTCCTGACTGCGGTTGACGAAGTTAACATCGTGATACCCCAAACGGTTCGCGACGAGTCAACTACCCCTCTTGATGGCGAATTTACAGTTGTCGGGATGACAACCGGAGCTTTTCAAGGCACTGAAATTTCTTCTATTGATATCCAAATTCCATTAACTTCAATCGGGGATAAGGAATTTTATCAATGTTCGAAACTGAAATCAGTAAAATTTACCAATGATGTGACCTCTATCGGATATAACGCTTTTGCCGAATGCCCGGTATTGGAATCTGTTGGAAATACTGAAAATGTAACGACGATCAAGTCGTATGCGTTTTATAATTGCGCTTCTCTAAAAACTTATAACTTTGCGAATGGCTTACAGCAAGTTGATTCGGATGCTTTTAACGGCTGCTCTTCGTTAGATAATGTCACTTTTCCGACATCTCTACGATATATCGGCTCAAACGCTTTCTACGGCTGTAAGTCGATGAAGAATCCTTCTTTCCCTGCCGGGCTTCTGACTATCGGCGACAAATCTTTCTATGGTTGTAGCTCATTAGGCGATATTACTCTCCCTGCCGGAGTTTCCATAGCTTCGTACGCGTTTGATTCTGCCGGCATCACCTCTATTACTTGGCCTACCGAACTGTTAACGCTCAACAAATACTGCTTTACGAATGTCACCAACCTTACTTCGCTAAATATTCCGTCATGGTTAACTACCATTCCGGAAGGCACGTTTATGGGTTGCCCCGACCTGGCTTCTTTAACGATTGCGTCCGGCGTTGAAAACGTTGGTAAATATGCGTTCAGAAATTGCGCGAAATTGGCCACCCTCAATTTCCCCTCTAATATGACGTTAATCGAAGGCTACGCCTTTATGGGCTGCTCCTCGCTCGCTAAAGTTACGCTCCCTGTTGGCGTTAATCTCGAACGCGAAATTTTCGCCAATGCAGGTCTTACAGAACTCGTAATTCCGGAAGGAACTATCGGCACATGGGCGACTAATCCTATCGGTGCGCAGAAGGGTATCCAGTCAATCTCTTTCCCCTCTACTATGACCGCTCTGCCCGACAGCCTCTGCGCAAAATGGACAGCGCTGGCCAACGTTAATCTGAATAAGGTTCAAACTATTGGCGCCGGAGGATTCGCCGGTTGTACAGCTTTACAACAAATCGATCTGCCCGAAGGCTTACAAAGCATCGGCACGAATGGTTTTGCTTCAGCAGGACTGACCTCCATTAAAATTCCATCTACTCTAACCGAAATCGCAGAAAGCGTATTTGCAAACAATGCATCGCTGACATCTGTCGATTTAGGCACCACTCTTACCGATATCGGCTCAAAGGCTTTCTCAGGCTGCTCACTGCTATCTAATATCTCCTTCCCGGCCTCATTAAAGGCCATTGGAGAATATGCGTTCCAAAAATGTTCAGCTTTAGAAAATGTAGCTTTACCGGCCGGTGTATCTGTAGGCTCGTATGCGTTCTATGAAGCCGGAGTGAAGAATGTAACTTTCCCGGAGACGGAATGTACGTTTGGATCATATGTTTTCTCCCGCTGTAGTGGAATTACCTCTATGCAATTCCCGGATTGGATGACAGTTATTCCTACCGGAATTTGCGCCTACTGCTCCAGTTTGGAGACTATCTCCTATAGCGATGATGTTACTACTATCGGCAGTGGTGCTTTCCGCAATTGCGGGAACCTGCATGACGTTAAGTTCCCCTCAAACTTAAAGGGAATCGGTTCCGGAGCGTTCATGTACTGCAGCAGCAAGGTTAACGGTGGATTCGGATATCTGATTGTTCCCGAAGACCTTGTGATTGGCGACCGTGCTTTCTATGGCGCTTATGTTACAGGCCTTGAATTTGAAGGTTGTCCTCAAAGCATTGGCGATGGCGCATTTGCTGAAAACGGCAATATCCAGACCATTAAGTTCCCCGATTGTTGGGAAGAAATCCCTGCTGAATTCTGTAAAAATTGGGTAAATCTGTGGGACATCACATTACCGTCTAACCTGAAAAAAATCGGTAATGAGGCTTTCTATGGTTGCCAAAAAATTACATCGTTTAAGTTCCCGGAAACATTGGAATCAATCGGCTATGCAGCTTTCCAACGTTCCGGCCTACAAACAATCCAATTCCCCGAACAAAAAATCGAGGTTGGCACATATGCCTTTGCTGAAACTCAAATAACTTCAATCGACATCCCGGAATGGATGAACTCGATTCCGCGCGGTATGTGCTATTGGTGTAGCGAACTGACTGAAATTAACTGGCCGGAAAAACTGACCGACGAATCTCAGACAATGACAATCGGGCCTAATGCATTTGAGAACTGCTACAAGATGCCTAAGATTGTAATGCCTCCATTTAAAACGGTGTTTACGGAACGCTTGGAAGCTAACTATGACTATATGTTTAGCGGTGCGTTTATGAGTTGTTCCGGTGCTACCGAAATCGTTTGGTCTGATCAACCTGTTACTCTGGGAGCCTATACATTTGCACAGTCAGGTGTAAAGAACGTTGAAATCCCAACTACAATTACATCTATTCCCGACCATTGCTTCTATAAATGTAAATCATTAAC
>CAZKYD010000034.1:0-20114 GCA_964556875.1 uncultured Alistipes sp. | reverse complement strand
CGTTGCCGCAAGCGCATAGCGATGCAAGCGACAAAGTAGCCATCAGGATCATGGCATACTTTAATAAAGCTTTTCGCATAGTGTAAGTAATAATGTGTTAAGGTAGTTGGATTCCCCTCAAATACCAATAATGTGATTATAATGTGATTTAAAACAGAAAAGCGCGGAGAATCTGTACTGTTACTCATCCCGCTTGCAGAGGCCTTCGCATTGCCCATCGTAGTTGAACGAGCAACACAGAAGCCCACGCCGATATGATTGTATACAATATCAGGACACGCCTTCGCGGCGCGATCCTAACGGCAGTACAAATTCATAAACATAGGCATCTACTGTTGCTTCATTCTTGACTACGATTGAAAGTTGCGAAGTTTCTGCAAGCCAAGAAAGAGCGTTAAGTAAACGCTTTTCTATATGTCGAAATCCAGCCTCCGATCTAATTCGGAGACAATAATGTGGATTCGACTGCAAATTTATGTAAATTAATTTGTATTACAATGCTTTTCGGAAATTTTTTTTCTTCCCCTGGTTTTACGTATTTCGTTGTAGACTTGTCAATTTGGAAAACTCAGAAAGATGTGTTATTTTTGCAAAAGTTAATATTTTCGACATCCCACAATGATAAATCTCCAGCCATATTACCCCGTCGGAATACAAAGTTTCAGCGAAATGCGACGCTTGAATGCCGTATATGTTGATAAGACAGATCTTGTCTATAGATTGGCTAATACTAGTAAGTATGTATTTTTGAGTCGCCCGCGACGTTTTGGTAAAACTTTGTTGACGAGCACACTGCAATGCTATTTCGAGGGGCGTAAGGAGCTGTTTGCCGGCTTGGCGATGGAAAAGCTGGAGAATGAGTGGACACAATATCCCGTGTTGCGGTTCGATTTAAGTACACCTAAAGGAGTAAATTCCAGTGATTTGGCTCGAGCTCTTGCTCTAAAGATGCAAGATTATGAAGAGCTGTATGGCCGCAACGAATTAGAGGTGACTGTTGGTGAGCGATTAAATGGGCTAATCAAACGAGCGTATAGGAAGACGGGAAAAGCCGTTGTGGTTCTCATTGATGAATATGATGCTCCGATGTTAGAGGAGTTGCATAATGCCGATGGGTTGGCGGCTGTGCGCAATGTAATGCGTGATTTTTATTCACCGTTGAAGGCCTGTGATGATTATTTGCGCTTTGTGTTCATTACCGGAATTTCGATGTTCTCGCAGCTCGGTATCTTTAGTGAGTTGAATAATTTGGAAATTATTTCCAGAACAGCAGATTATGCTACAATCTGTGGAATCACTGAGCAAGAACTCAGGGAAAATTTCCAACAGGGTATTGAAAAGCTGGCGCAAACACTTGGCTGTTCTAATGAAGAACTGGTTAACAAGCTCAAGGAGGTGTATGACGGATATCGTTTTTGCAAAGATTCCGATGGCCTTTTTAACCCTTTCAGTGTATTATCAGCTTTTAAGCAAAACGAGATGAGTGGCTATTGGTTTCGCAGCGGAACACCACGCTTCCTCGTTGAGATGCTCAGAAAGTATCGGGAGCAAGGGATGTTTGATATTACTAAGTTGGAGTCAACTGGGCCCGTAGCTCCCGAAATGTTTGAATCACCACTTGAATTGCAAACCGGTCCGATTCCATTGCTTTATCAAGCAGGCTATTTGACGATTAAAGAATATAATCCTACGGCTAACTACTATATTTTAGGCATACCCAATACCGAAGTCAGAATGGGGTTGTTGCAAAATCTTCTGCCAATGTATTCTTCAGCATCGGAGACGGACGCTATCGCCATGCGTACGGTAGCCGGCCGCACTTCTTACGCTCTAACTCAAGGCAATGTCGATGAAGCTATGCAGTTGCTTCAATCTATGCTGTCGTCGATCCCATTTATGAAGGGGGATAAAGATATGCTGGCGGATGCGGCGAAAACAGAGGCACATTACCACATAATTTTTTATTTCTTTTTCCGCATGCTTACCAATGATGTTGCAGCAGAGGTGCGTAATGCAATTGGAGCAACCGACATTGTCATTAAGACTCCGAAATATATTTACGTTGTTGAAATCAAGATTGATTCAACTCCGGCGGTTGCGCTTCAGCAAATTTCTGACAAGGGGTATGCAACGCCTTACATTGCTGATGGTCGAAAAATTATACAACTTGGTGTGAATTTTTCGACGGAGACTCGCTCTATTAGCGCTTGGACGCAAAAATAGGAAATTCCCGTTAGGGCGGCGGGGTTAGTGGAGATGCCAAAGGCGTTCGCCGCGGAGCGTTAAGGGGGATGGGAAATTGTTGGTGAAAAGGTTGCCGGTGCCGAGGCCCTGGGGCATAAAGGGCGCTTTGGCGGCGGTCCAGCGGCCGATGGCTTCGAGGCCGATATTAGATTCTAAGGCGGAGGTTGCCCACCAACCGATGTTGCGCGCATGGGCCAGTTGGATCCATTCGTCGGCTTCACGGAAACCTCCACAAAGCGATGGCTTTAGGATAATATATTGCGGATTAATAGCCTCTAAAATTGCTATTTTTTCATCACGGCTCTTGAAGCCGATTAGTTCTTCGTCAAGGGCTATGTCGATGGGGGATTGCCGGCAGATTTCATTCATGGCTTCAAACTGGCGAGGCTTGATAGGCTGTTCGAGAGAATGAATGTGGAATTCCGCCAGGCGGTTGAGGCGCTCTAAGGCGTTAGCCGGAGTAAACCCGCCGTTGGCATCGAGGCGCAGCTCGATGTCGGCCGGTGAAAATTCTTTTCGGATATCGGCGATGAGGTCAAGTTCGTCTTCGAAGTCAATTCCCCCGATTTTCAACTTTACACATCGGAATCCGGCATCAAGTTTTTCGCCGATGCGACGGCGCATAGTAGGCTTGTCGCCCATCCAAACCAGACCGTTGATGCGTAAGCCTTCTTCGCCGTTGAGCCACGGCTGCTCGCGGCCGGAAGTTGGATATAGTCCCCCGCGGAGCAGTGCCGACTCAAATCCGAATCGAATAGATGAAATAGGGGGGAGCGAGGCGTAGGCGTCAGCCAACGTTGCGCATCGCGAAGCTTCGCGGCAGGCGCTGTCTAAGGTCGATTCAAATTGGGGTGTATCCTCCTCACTCAACCCTTCAAACATCGCAACCTCGCCGAGCAATTGCCCACCGGGCAACTGCTCAGAGCGGATGCGAAGCAGCCAAGTTGACTTCTCCAACATGGAATTTCGCGAGGTGATAGCACGCTCGCGAAATTTTAGTAGATATTTGTCCCAGCTAACGTTTAGCATTTTAGCCCGGGAATTTGGGGAACTGTTCGAAATTGGGGTCGCGCTTCTCGAGGAATGCGTTTTTACCTTCCTGGGCTTCAGGCATCAGGTAGTAGAGCAGGGTTGCATCACCGGCAAATTCCATCAGGCCGGCCTGTCCATCGAGTTCGGCGTTCAGGGCGCGCTTAATCATGCGGATAGCCATTGGTGAGCGCTGCAGGATTGTTTGGCACCATTCAACCGTTTCATCTTCAAGACGTTCGAGGGGCACTACGGCGTTGACCATACCCATTTCGAGAGCCTCTTGGGCGGTGTATTGACGGCAGAGATACCAGATTTCGCGTGCCTTTTTCTGACCTACGCAGCGAGCTAAGTACGATGAGCCGAAACCTGCGTCGAAGCTACCTACCTTCGGACCGGTCTGACCGAAACGTGCATTTTCAGAAGCAATCGAGAGATCGCAAACAACGTTCAGCACATTGCCGCCACCGATAGCATAGCCGTTGACCATAGCGATTACCGGCTTGGGGATAGAGCGGATAGCCTTGTGAAGGTCGAGCACGTTGAGGCGAGGTGTGCCATCAGCATCGATATAGCCGCCTTGACCCTTATAGTGTTGGTCGCCACCCGAGCAGAACGCCTTGTCGCCGATACCGGTCAGGATAATCACACCGATTTCCGGGGTGTTGCGACAATAGTTCATCGCTTCGAGCATTTCGAAGTTTGTTTGCGGACGGAAGGCATTGTAGACCTCCGGACGATTGATTGTTATCTTAGCAATCCCTCCGAATTGTTCGAAGAGGATATCTTCATATTTCTTGATGGTTTTCCATTCGCGTGTCATAGTTGTATCTTTATTTGCTGTTTGACGGGATTTGGATTTCTAATAGAGTGGGGTGGCTGGTGTTCGTAGTGAACTTTGGTAATACCGCCATTAGCGATTCGCGAGAGTCGGCGGTATAGACGTTCCAACCGAGAGTTTCGGCGATTTCGGCAAAGCGGCGGCCGTGGGAGCAAGCTATATATTTCTCGAGCTCGGGGATAGCGCGGGTTGCTGAAATTTTGCGGAATATTCCGCCACCATTATTGTTGATTACAACGATTTTCAGATTTGGGGTGACCAGCGGAGAGGCGAGGGCTGAAAGGTCATATTCCAGCGACATATCGCCGGTCAGAAGTACGGTCGGACCATAAACCAATGATGCACCAAGGGCCGTAGAGACAGACCCGTCGATACCACTGACGCCACGGTTGCAGTCGCGACGGTGGAACTTCTCGGCATCTCCGACTACGGCATAGCGAGGTGTCAGTCCGTTGCTGAGTTGCAGGTTCCAGGATGGGGGTAGGGCTTCCAGGACATCGCAGACAGCAACTTTTTCCGACCATTGTTCTGCTTTTATTTTAGCCGTTTCTGCGGCTTTCGCCTCAGAGTAAGCTCGTAGCCACAGCGCCTTGTAGGGTGTAGGGCCGGTGGTGAGGAAACTTTCCTCTACATAAGCCATAGCGTTGGCAAATCTTGGGAAAAAGTTTTCCTCGCTGATCTCGATGCGTCGCGTCAGAGAGAAGTAGGAGTCGATAAGCATCTCATTCTCGCCGATATGCCAGTGCTCGGCAAAGTCGGTGCGTCGCAGATATTCTTTCAGTTGGCGAGAAAGCAATGCTCCGCCAAAAGTTATTAGTAGGTCGGGCTTGGCCTCCGGATCGTTCAAAATCTCCATCGGCATCACGAGCTCCGGGCGCGAAATTACGCGGGGTGCATTCAGATTTGCCAAGGCATCAGCAACGACCACAACGCCCGGTAGGCGGGTCAATGTGCCGAAGGCTTTTCCGATTTCGCCCGAAGGGGGGCAGAAGCCGCCTACAATCATCACTCGTTTGCCATGGGCAAATGCCGCGAGCTGTTTAGCATCTTCAACCGCGAGTTTTGGCTCCGGTTTTAACAGCTCGATTTTTCGGAACTGAGGCGCCGGGAGTCTACTCGGATTGACGTCGAGGACAAAGTCGCTATCGCTGTCGATTGTCAGCGGTTCGGCGAGTGAAATATTGATATGAACCGGACCGCGGCGCCCGTTGAGAGCTGTTTGAAACGCTTCGTTGAGTTCGCGGTTCACCTGCCAGGCTTCCTGCTCGTTGGCAATTTCCCCTTTCAGGTTATATGTTGCCTTGACGATGTTAGCCAGGGCGCCGGATTGATGGAGGGTTTGGCTATCATCTTGCCCGATCCACTTTGCCGGACGATCGGCTGATACCACGATTAACGGCACCTTTCGGTAGTAAGCTTCAGCAACCGCCGGAGCATAGTTAAGGAACGCAGTGCCGGAAGTGCAGACAATTGCTACGGGTTGCTGGCTAATCGAGGCGTAGCCCAAGGCGATAAAAGCAGCTTGCCGTTCGTCGATGACCGGTGTTACTTTTAGCTCTGTTTCGCGCGCAAGAGCCATAATCAGTGGCGCATTTCGTGAGCCCGGAGAGGAGAATATATGTTCAACGCCATAGGCTTTCAGCCCATGTGCCAACATAGTTGCAGTATCTTTATCCGAGTAAACCATTTCTCTACAAATTTACGCATTTATTACGGTTCGGGATTGGGCTTGGTTAGAACACCGAGACCCTTGCGACCATTTATGCCGATAGTCGGGGGCGAGTCGAGACGGACTACACGCAAAGTTTCCGATTCGTATTGAGCCGGGAGGGAGTTGAGATAGTCAACGTCGATGTAGTCGTCGCCCGAGAATGGGTTCACCGTGAAATATCCTACACCAAACGAGGTGAGGTTCTGGAAGAAGTGGGTGCCTTGCGACGGCTCGACACGATAGTTGGCAAGCGACGATTCTACAATCAAGCGGGCAGCCGAGATATCGGCCCATTTAACCGGAATACCGAGTGCGGTGTCGGATGAACCCCAACGCCCGGGGCCGATGAGGATATAACCTTCGCCCGAATCGGCATATCCCTTGTTGATACTAGCAATCTCCTGCGCGATATCCGGATTGCGGAATGAGGAGAAGTTTTCGGGACGCACGTAAATGATGGTGTTGACTGTGTCGTTGGTGCCATGCCCAAGGGCAGTGGTGCTGCGGAGAATCAGTTTTGAGTTGTCGAGATTTAGCAGCGACTCATCTACATCTTCCTTGCGGTCGATAATTGGGCGGATTTGGAGCCAGTAGATACGTCCTTTCAGATTGCCATCCTGACCGATGTTTCCGGCAAATTCGATTTCTACAGGGCGCTGCATAGCGTCTTGTCCCTTCGACAGCATGAAGTCTACAGCTTCAGCCAATGGGAACACCTTGTCGCGCAGAATATTGGCAAAGGTGACAACTTTTCGGCCACGTCCGAGATGAGAATCTCGCAGCATTTGGTCGTTGATGTCGAACGTTGAAACCATATATTTTAGCACCTCCGGCGAATTAGCAAGGTCTTGCACATTTCGGCGAATGATATTGAAGCCGTCATCAACCTTGAAATCTTCGGGGACGCTGTTGAGATCGAGGGCATAGAGCTGGCGCTGTGTGTCGCGCAAAGCCAAATCGAGGGTTGAGGTTTGCAACACTTTCTCCGGATGTTTCGGAGAAAAACGCAGAGCCACACCCCCATCAACTATATATTTACCCAAGCCGATAGCAACTTGCACTACACCGTCTTCAGCCTGCTCATCATTGATAGGATAATAGTTGAGCGAACGCCCAACTCCCGAGAAGGATGGGAAATAAAATCCATAATGATCAGCTCCGACTACCTCTTGCAGAATGACCGCCATTTTTTCTTGGTCGATAACGTTGGAGGTCGCTGACATATATGCCTTTGATTCGGCATAGAACACCGAGGCATATACCCCCTTGATGGCATCGGTCAGCACCTTTAGCATCTGCTCATGGTCGGGGATATGCGGAATCATGTAGGTGGAGTAGACTCCGGCAAAGGGTTGATAGTGAGAGTCTTCAAGCAGCGATGAACTGCGCACAGCCATCGGCCGCCCGACCACTTCGGTCAGCGCTAAAAGGTCATCGCGCACTCTTTCGGGCAACCTTGCGCGAAGAAAATGCTCTAAGATTTCGCTGTCGGGGATATCTGATAACGCGATGGGATATAGGTCGTTATCCGCCATAAACTCATCGAAGATGTCGGTACAGAGCACCACGGTGCGCGGAATTGAAATCGCAACTCCGTCCATGTTGTCGAATTCCGGATTCTTCTTGATAATAGAGTCGATAAACGCCAAGCCACGTCCTTTACCGCCAAGCGATCCTTGTCCGATACGAGCGAAGTTAGAATAATAGTCGAAACGATCCTTCCGGAATTCAGCAACCACACCGCGGTTTTTCATCTTCCTATACTTGACAATCAAGTCGAAGAACAACTGCTTCACTTCCGGTGCCTCTTTCAGGTCGCGGAAACGGTGGCGGCGAATAATGTCGGCAATGGGGAACATTGCGCGAGAATATAGCCAGCGCGAAATGTCGTTGCGGCAGGCATGATATAGCAGGGTGCGGTCGGGGATATCAAACAGGCGCTTCTGCATCTCGTTAAGCGAATGAATGCGCATGATTTCCGAACCGTTGTCGGGGTCGCGCATGATGAAGTCGCCAAAACCGAAATTGCGCATAATCTCCTTGCCGAGGTCAACCGGTAATTTCTTCGAATTTTTGTCGAGGAACACACCGTTGAATGCCTTGGTAGCTTCGGCATTTGAGGGGTCGGTAGATTCGACGATAATCGGCAAGTAGGGGTCTTTCTCTCTGACGTATGACGCAAATTTCAGACCTGCCTCCGAATCCTTCTCTCCATTGTGGAGGAAAGAAACATCGGTAATCATGCCGAGCATATTGTCGGCATACTTATTGTAAAGATAGACAGCTTCTTCATAGTCGCGGGCAAGCACAACTTTTGGACGTCCGCGCATACGCAACATCTGTTCGTGCTCGTTGAGCGCTTCGGTTGAGAATTCGCGGCTCTGGCTTAACAAGAAGCGATATAGATGGGGGAGAATTGATGAGTAAAATCTTACGGAGTCTTCAACCATAAGAATCATCTGCACACCAACGTCGAGCACATCATACTCGGCATTCATGCGGTCTTCCAGCAACTTGATAATCGCTAACAGCAGGTCGACATTTCCCAACCAGGAGAATACATAATCGATGCCCCCAAAATCCTCAGCCGCCAAGCGCCTCGAAACCTCTTTTGAGAACGGAGTTAAGACCACGATCGGCACCGAGGGGAACACCATCTTTATCTCTTTCGCACCGATGAAGGTTTCACTGATATCCATACCCGGCATGGCGATTACCAGGTCGAAATTCTTCTGTGCCATGACGGCCAGAGCCTCGCTGATGTGAGAAACCTGTGTAATACGTGGGGGCGAAGATAGATTGAGCGATACATATTCGTTGTAGAGCTGTTCCTCTACACGCCCATCCTCCTCCATCATAAAAGCATCGTAGGGTGAGGCTACTAACAGCACATTGAACACGCGCCGTTGCATCAGATTCTCGAATGCCGTATCTTTCAGATACAGTTCGCTCAGCGATTCTTCATTCATGGTAAAAATGGTGCTTTATAAATAAAGGGATTTCCATTATGCAGAATGATGAAAATCCCTATGAGTGTCTATAATAACTTTTTCAGTGATTTGATAGCGGTTATCGGGTCGGTGGCGCCAAAGACATAGCTCCCGGCAACCAGGACATCCGCGCCGGCCTCGGCGAGTTGCTTCCCGGTCGAGGCGTTTACGCCGCCGTCGATTTCGATTAGAGCGTTCGAGCCTGACGCGTTGATCATTGCTCTTAATCGTTTCACCTTTTCGAGAGTGTTTTCGATAAATTTTTGTCCACCAAATCCGGGATTTACTGACATCAATAGGACCATGTCGAGGTTTGCAATAACATCCTCCAACATGCTGACCGGAGTGGAGGGGTTCAGCGTAACGGCTGCCTTCATGCCTGCCTCTTTGATAGCGTAGATAGTGCGGTCGAGATGCACGCAAGCCTCTTGATGAACATTCATATATTCTACACCAAGCTTGCTTAATTGACCGATCCATTTCTGGGGCTCAACGATCATTAAATGAACATCTAAAGGCTTCTTTGAAATTTTTGCTACCGCCTCAATTACCGAAAATCCGAACGAGATATTTGGCACGAACACACCGTCCATAACATCCAAGTGGAGCATATCGGCATCGCTGCGATTAATCATCTCAATCTCCTTGGCGAGATTGGCGAAGTCGGCAGCCAACAATGAGGGGGAAACAAGCATATATTTCGGTTTTTAGAATTCACTTATTGATATGCGAAGTTACGCAAAACTTCCGAAATAACCAACATGAAAGGGATAATGTTGACTCTACAAATCGGGGAAAAGGGCTGAAAAATTTGGAGATATGGCGGATTATTTGTAGTTTTGCAACATCGGTTACAGTAACGGCCGTTGCAAAATTATGAAATTCTACGATAGAGAAATAGAGACCCGGACGCTTCGCAAAATCGAAGTGATTTCGCGCGAGAACTCGCAATTAACAGTCATTACCGGACGTCGACGTATCGGCAAAACAACACTGATAAAGCATACGTTCGATGCGTCAACCATCGTTTACTTCTTTGTCGCAAGAAAAAGCGAGGCGCTGCTATGCCAAGAACTTTCTACTAATTTACGCGAACAATTAGGAGAAGACATTGGCGACTTTTCGTCAATGGCTCGGCTATTTTCTGCAATTATGCAGATTGCTAAGCGACGGCATTTTACACTTGTTTTAGACGAATTTCAAAACTTTAGATACGTTAATGAGTCGTTCTTTAGCGAGATGCAAAACATTTGGGATACCAACAAAGACGAGGCTAAAATCAATCTGATTATCTGCGGCTCACTCTATTCCATGATGTTGAAAATCTTCGACGATAAGACAGAGCCTCTTTTTGGTCGTGCTACAGCCCGTATTCGCCTAGAAGCGTTTCCCCTATCAACACTTCGCCACATCCTTCAAGAATATAACCCTAACTATGCTGCTGACGACCTGTTAGCCCTTTATATGGTAACCGGTGGTGTAGCTAAATATGTTGAACAACTTGTTATAAACAAGGCATTTACCAAGGAGACGATTCTCGGATATGTTCTAAGTTACGGTTCCTACTTCATCGACGAGGGACGCGAGATTCTATCCGAAGAATTTGGCAAAGACTACGGCAATTATTTCTCCATTTTGTCAGCCGTAGCATCCGGCTATAACGAACGTGGCGCGATAAAGTCATACACCGGAATAGAAGCCGGAGGCTATTTAGATAAACTGGAAAAGCTTTACGACTTGCTATATCGCTATCGTCCATATCTCACATCGCCCGGTAGCCATAATGTAAAATATGGCATTAAGGATAATTTCTTAAACTTCTGGTTTCGATTTATCTACAAATATCGCAGTGCCGTAGAATTAGGCAACTTAGAGTATGTCTACCAAAAAGTCATGGCCGATTATGACACATATTCCGGATGGATATTGGAGCGCTACTTCCGTCAATATTTCCGCGAAGCGGGGCTATTTAACATCGTAACAAATTACTGGGAGAAAGGCGGCCAAAATGAGATTGACTTAATAGCCGTGGACGAAGTAGACCGCCACATCATTATTGGCGAAGTAAAACGCAATTCCTCCCGCATTGACATCCATAAATTAGAAGAGAAGTCCACGAATATCCGCCATAAACAAAAAGGATGGCATTTCTCCTATGTTGGGCTCTCAATGGCCGACATGACACCTCTAATACCGGCAAATTAAGCATTTTTGAATTGGATGAAAGAGGGAATGTTGGCTGCAAATAAAAAATGTAAGGTTAGCTGAAAAAGTCAGTTAACCTTACATTATAGTGTAATCTGAGATAAATTAGTGTAATCTGCGATTAGTGTAATCTGCGATTAATCTAATCGTTGATTAGAAAGCCCAACCGAGGCGAATTGCAGGTTCGATATAGGTCTTCAGGCTGAAGCTTGTAGCTTTATCCTGCTTGTCGCTTTCCTTAGACGAAGCGTAGATATCGGGTGTCTGTGTAGAATGGATGTCTGAGCTTGAATAATAAGCGGGGAGGATTTGGCCAGCGAACTTCACTCCGAATTCAGCGCCGATAAACAGACCTTTGTAAACGAAGAAGTCGATACCGGTGAATGCCTTCACGTTAAATTCGTGGTAAGCACGATCGCCGTTTGAGTTAACGTTGTGAGATTCGCCGTTTGCGATAATGTCATAGTCGTCGTAATGTTGCTCAGCGTGAGATGTTTCTGAAACGCTCTGGAAAGCATACCCGAGGCCGGCACCGGCATAGAGGTTGATGCGCTTGTAGTTGAAGAAGTTGCGTTCGTAACCGAGGTCGATTGAGAAGTTACCTGTGGTTGATTTGCTCCAGGTGTCGGGGTTGTTGTCGGGATCGCTAACGGTCTTAGAGTGGTCAACGCCGAATCCTACGCCGAAGCGGATAGCGTCTTTGTCGGTGAAGAAGTAACGGCCTTTGAGCTGCTCGATTTTGAATGTGCTGAAGTCGTTAGAGAAGGGGTTGAATTCGATTTCTACAGAGAATTCGCCTTCTTCGGGAGCATAGCTCACTTCTTCTGCATTCATAGCAGAAGCAGATGCTGCAATAAGAGCTGCAGCAAGAATCATTTTCTTCATAATTGATGATTTTAAGTGTGAAGTATTTTCCAATATATACTTGATTATTGCTTATCTAAATGACTGGCTTTAATCGATTCATAACGTAAGTTGAAGAGAAGGAGCTTTTGTTATGTGATGTTAAAATACGGCGCAAAGTTAGTGAAAATATTCTAATCTGCAATATTTTTTTGTAATGGCAATCTGCGAAGTTGTCAATAATTCGCTATTATTCAGCGAAAAGGTGTTGCATATATAAAAGGGATTATTTATATTTGCATTTTATGCTTGAGCCATAAATCATACCATATTTTTTTAAGCCCAACTTGATGAAAAGCTTTCCATTATCACAGACGCAATTAGGAATTTATGCCACGTGTGTGAATCAGCAGGAAGATGGTAATTATAACATCGATGTGTTGTATCATCTTACCGATGATGTTGATTTAGAACGATTTGCTGCTGCAATCGACAAGGTTGTAGAATGTCACCCATATCTGAAATCGGGATTGGCCACCGACGACGATGGTAATGTCGTAATCGTTGACCGTCGCGAAGCGGAATATCATACCGAGATTCGCCGGGTAAAGAGTATCGACGATGTGCGCCCCACTTTTGGGCAAAATTATGACCTGCATACCGCCCCTTGGCTGTTTCGCTTCGAAATTTATCAGACAGAGGAAGGGAACTATTTCTTCTTCGATGTGCACCATATTATTTTCGACGGGCTCTCGTATGAGGTGTTTATCAGCGATGTAGAGAAAGCGTATGCCGGCGAAGCGCTTGAACCGGAAGTTATAGATGGCTTTCAGATAGCTCAAGAAGAGGAGGCACTCCGTGCAACCGAGGCTTATAGCGAAGCACGCGATTGGTATAATCGTGAATTCTGTAACTGCTCGGAGCTCGAGCCGATGCCCCCACGAGATGTATATGGCGACGACACTAAGAATTTCATCAAGATTGCGCATAAAATCGGTGTTGATGCCAAACAAGTTGAAACGGCAAGCCGCAACGCCGGTGTGCGCCCGAGTATGCTGTTTACGGCAGCCTTCGGCTATACGTTATCGCTGTTTACCGGCGATGAAGAAGCCGTTTATACCACGGTATATCATGGCCGCTCAGATAGAAAGACACGCCGTTCGGTAGATATGATGGTAAAAACCTTGCCGGTATATCATGATTTCCGTCAGGTTTCAACCGTGGGCGACTTGCTTCGCCAAACCAGCACTCAAATCGCTGAAAGCCGCAAACGCACATGCTATTCTTTCGGCGAAATTTGCCACGATTTAGGGGTAAATAGTGCTGTTTGTTTCGCCTATCAAGGAGTGGTTACCGATTTCAGTATCTATCTTGATGGGGCTCGCCAGAGCTATGAAAGCATGATCGTTCATAGCCCGGGCATTCGCATCAGAGCTGAACTTTGCTTTAGAGACGGCGAGTATCTTCTCGAACTGGAGTATTCGCAAAATCGCTATAGCGCAGACTATATTTCCAACTTCTGCAATACTTATAGTAAAGTTGTCAGCGAGATGCTGGTAAAGGAGAAACTCTCGGAGATGGAGCTTTGCACGGCCGAGCAGCTCGCTCAGCTCGACTCGTTCAACAAAAAAGATCGTGCTCCGGAATCCTACGATACCACCATTGTTGAACTATTCCGCAAGGCCGCTGCCGCCTACCCCGATAATATTGCGGTTGTCTATAAAGAAAAACGATATAGCTATCGCGAGCTCGACGAAGCTACCGACAAATTAGCTCTCTATATCCATAGCCATGTTGATACGAGCAAGGAAAATCCGGTCGTGTCGATTATCATAGGCCGTAGTGAGATGATGGCGATAGCCTCCATGGCAGCTCTGAAAGCAGGATGCGCCTATCAGCCTCTCGATCCGAGCTACCCGAAGGAGCGCCTGAATTTTATGGTGGCAGATGCCGGTGCGCAATTGTTGATAGCGGATGAGGCGCTACGCAAGATAGTGGATGAATATGCCGGAGAGGTGCTGCTGACAAAGGATATTCCGGCGATTCTCAATGAAAAAGGACAGCCCGACTGCCGACAAGAGTTGATGGCGATGGCGCCCAAGCCCGATTCGCTGTTCATCCTGCTATATACATCCGGCACTACCGGTCAGCCTAAAGGGGTGATGCTTGAGCATCATAATATCGTGGCGTTCTGCCGATGGTATCACCATTATTATGACCTCCGACCGGAGCATAATGTGGCGGCGTATGCCTCGTATGGCTTTGATGCCAACATGATGGACACATATCCCGCTTTAACGCGCGGAGCAACTTTGGATATCATCGCCGAGGAGATGCGTCTCGATCTCGTGGGCTTGAATGAATACTTCGAAGCGCATCATATCACCCATAGCTTGATGACAACGCAAGTTGGAGTGCAGTTCCTGCTGAATATGGAGAACCATTCGCTGCAACATCTTACGGTGGGTGGTGAAAAACTGGTCAGTGTAGATCCCCCTGCCGGCTACAAGCTCTATAATGCATATGGCCCGACCGAATGTACGATTATCACAACCGTAAAACAGGTGACCGAGAACGAACCGAATATTCCGATTGGTCGCCCATTAGACGCCTTGAAATGTTATGTTGTTGACAAGGCGATGCGCCGACTGCCTGCCGGGGCGATTGGTGAGTTGGCGATTGTCGGTAGCCAGGTTGCGCGTGGTTATCTCAATCGTCCGGATAAGACCGCCGAAGCGTTCTTCACCTACAACGGCGAACCTGCCTATCATTCCGGCGACATAGTTCGTTATCGCAGTGATGGCGATGTTGAGTTTATCGGGCGCAAAGATGGCCAGGTAAAAATCCGCGGTTTCCGCATCGAACTGAAAGAAGTTGAGGCTGTTATTCGCGACTTTGATGGCGTGAAAGATGCAACGGTTCAGGCGTTCGATGATGCAAACGGAGGTAAGTTTATCGCTGCATATGTGGTTTATGATGGTGAACTGAATGTCGACGAATTGAACAGTTTTATTGCCGGTCAAAAGCCCCCATATATGGTGCCGGCGGTAACGATGCAGATCGACAAGATTCCGCTGAATGTAAACCAGAAAGTTGATAAGCGCGCACTGCCAAAGCCTGAGGCAAAGGCCATTGAAAAGAAAGCAGAGGTAACAGCGCCGTTAAATGCTCTCGAAGAGGAACTGAAAGCGATTATCGCCGGAGTGGTAAAGACCGATGAATTCTCAATTACCGATATTCTTGGTTTCTTTGGCTTGACCTCGATTTCAAGTATCAGATTAGCAACTCTGATTTATAAGAAATATGGGGTGCAGGTTGATAGCAAGACGCTTGCCACCGGCTCCTTGCAGAGCATCGAAAATATCATTATACGCTCACTGCTTGAACGAAAAGACGCTCCGGAAGAGACTCCCGAATTGGGCTCTCAGCAACCGGAGAGTGTGCAGACCGCCGAACTGACTTATCCTCAGTTGGGAGTCTACTTTGATTGCATGAAGAATCCGGGGAGCGTGATGTATAATGTGCCGTTTATGTATACTTTCCCGGAGGAAGTGACGGCTTCGCAGCTTGTGGCTGCCGTGAAAGCTACTGTAGAAAATCATCAGAGCTTCAAACTTATCTTCAAGAATCGCGACGGCAAACCGACTCAGATGCTTGCTGAAGATCGTGAGGTGGTTGTCCCGACGGTTAGCATGACCGGCTCAGAGTTAGAAAAGTATAAGCGTGAATTTGTGCGCCCATTCAATCTGAGCGAGGGGCCGCTATATCGGTTTGAGGCTGTTGAAGTTACAGATGAAGCGCATCGCGGAGTAACGCTCTTGGCGGATGTCCATCACTTGGCTACCGACGGAGGATCATTCGACGTGATGCTGCGCGAAATAACCGCGCGATTAAGTGGATCCGAGGTTGAAGTAGAGAGCTATCCCTATTTGAAGTTTGCTGCCGACCAGAAAGCGGCTGAAGCGAGTGAACAGTATCAGGTTGCCAAGCAGTTCTTCGATGATGAATTGAAGATGTGTGAAGGTGCCAGCGAAATTACCGGTGACCTTAAAAAGGTTGACGGGAGCGTTAACAGTTTGGGCAATGTTTCATTTCCGGTTGATGGCGCGAAGGTGGATGCTTTGGCAAAAGAGCTCGGCATTACGGCCGCCAGTGTGTATCTCGCGGCTACGTTCTATGTTGTCAGTCGATATGTTAACAATAAGGATGTCTATTTCGGTACCATCTCTAACGGGCGCAGCGACCTGAAGACGTATAATACTACCGGTATGTTTGTCAATACCTTGGCGCTTCATAGCCATATTGGCGACCAGACCGTTAGCGAATATATCCGCGAAACGGCGGCTAACTTTACCGAAACCCTCAAGCATGAGCAGTATCCCTTTGCTCAGATAGCTGCCGATTATGGATTCCGCCCTGAAATCGTGTTTGAATATCAGGTTGGCGTTATGACTGACTATCTTGTCAATGGCAAACCTGTAATTCCCGAAGGGCTGCAACTCGACCTTGCGAAATTTAAGATTAAAATCGCAATATTCGATCGCGCTGACGGCGGACGAGAGGTGACGGTCGGCTACGATGAGTCGCTCTATACTCGTGAACTTGTTGAAGGATTGGCCGAATCGGTGTCAGCTGTGGTAGACCATTTCATTGCCGAAAAATCTACACCGGTCAAGCGCATTTCGATAATGAGCAATCGCCAACGCGATATCGTCGACAAAATGCGCAATGTTGCAAAGGCCGATGTGCCTTACTCGCGTTTCTATGAACCGATTGAAAAATATGCTGTCACCAAGAGTGACGATATCGCATTAATAGCGTGCGACCGTACGTTGACTTATGCCGAGTTTAATAGTGAGGCAAATCGCATAGCTCATGCCCTGATGCAACGTGGTGTTAATCATGGCGATAGGGTAGTGCTACTGCTGCCACGCACGAGTGCGGTGATGCTTAGTATCTTCGGTGTTAGTAAGGCCGGAGCCGCGTTTATCCCATGTGACCCGGAATATCCAGCCGATCGTATCAGTCTGATTATCGAAGACTCAGAGGCGGCGTATGTAATCACAACTGCCGAGCATATGGCCGAGCATGAGGGGAAAGCTATCAATGTTGAGGAACTGCTTGCGGCTGATTTCCCCATAACTAATCCCAATGTGGCGGTTGATCCTGACGACCTGGTATATCTGATTTATACCTCAGGCTCAACCGGCCGGCCGAAGGGGGTAATGCTGCGCCACTGCGCTATCTGCAATTATCTCTATGATCATCCGGCAAACATCCATATCCATGCCCTGAATACCGACCATGTAAAGGCGTATTTGAGTATCACAACTCTATCGTTCGATATGTCGCTGAAGGAGTATGGCGTAGCGTTGCATAATGGGGTGACGTTAGTTCTGGCGAATGAGGAAGAGGTTAATAACCCGATGTTGCTGGCTGAGCTGTTCGCGCGCACCGGTGCGGAGGTTATTAATGGCACCCCCTCTCGTCTGCTAAGCTATATGGAGCTGCCGGCCTTCTGCGATGCGTTATCGAAATGCAAGATGGTATGGAGTGGTGGCGAAAAATATTCCGAAAAGCTACTGCAGCGTCTGCACGATATGGGGGTAAGGATTTTCAACACTTATGGCCCGACGGAAATTACCGTGTCGTGTAACGGTGGCGAGCTGACAAACCAAAAGACGGTGTCGGTAGGACGTCCGTTGCTCAATTATACCGAGTTTATCGTTGATTCTGACGGGAATGAACTCCCGGTAGGGGTTGTTGGTGAACTGTATATCGGAGGTATGGGTGTTGCGAAGGGTTACAATAATCTGCCGGAACAAACCGCCGAACGTTTCATAGAATATCAAGGCCACGGCTTAGCTCCGGTAAGAGTATATCGCTCGGGCGATTATGCCCGTTGGCGCGCCGATGGCCAGGTTGATATTTTAGGCCGTACTGACAATCAAGTAAAATTGCGCGGCTTGCGTATCGAATTGGGTGAAGTTGAAAGTGCCATTTCTCGCGTGGAGGGCATGAAACAGGTGGTTGTGATGATTCGCACTATCAGAGGCCGTGAGCACCTGAGTGCGTTCTTCACTGCTGATCGCCCGATGGATGTCGAGGCAATTAAGACTGAAATTGGGGAAACTTTGACGCATTATATGGTGCCGACAGCCTACCTTCAGTTAGATAAGATGCCACTCACGCCTAACGGAAAAACCGATTTGAAGCATCTTCCGGAACCGATAATAGCGCAGTCGAGCAGCGAATATGTTGCTCCGAAAAATAAGGCTGAACAGGATTTCTGTGAAATCTTCGGAAAGGTATTGGAACTGGAGAAAGTCAGTGCGGCTGACTCGTTCTTTGAGCTTGGCGGTACATCGCTGAATGTCACTCGTGTGATTATCGAGGCAACCAATCTTGGATATAATGTTGCATATTCGGATGTGTTTAAGAACCCCACGGCACAGAAACTTGCGGCATTGCTCTCCGACGATTCAACGGATTATTCCGATCCGGAGATTACCGATTATGACTACACAGCCATCAATGAGCTACTTCAACAAAACACATTGGAGAATTTCCGCAAGGGTGAGCGCCTGCAGCTCGGCGATGTCCTGCTGACCGGTGCGAACGGATATCTGGGTATCCATGTCCTGCACGAACTTCTCAGGGATACGAATTCCAATCGTCAAATCTACTGCTTGGTTCGTCATAGCCGTGGCGGACTGACCAGCGAAGAACGTTTGAAAAACCTGCTATTCTACTATTTTGAGGATAACTATAAAGACCTGTTCGGCACTCGTCTTCACGTAATTGACGGCGACGTTACCGATAGCAAGGCGCTCGATGCTGCCGGAAAGGTTGATACGGTTATCAATTGTGCAGCGATAGTGAAGCACTTCTCTGAGGGCACTGAAATCGAGGATATCAATATCGGTGGCTTGCAAAATTGTGTGGACTACTGCTTGCGTACCGGGGCGAAACTTGTGCAGACGAGTACGTTCAGTATCAGCGGGCAGTCGGTCAATGGTGTGCCGTCGCCATCCACAAACTATAGCGAGCAGATGCTCTATTTCGGGCAGTGGCTTAGCAGCAAATACACCCACTCGAAATTCCTTGCCGAGCGCATCCTACTCGAAGCTGTTGCTACAAAGGGCTTAGTGGGTAAGATTGTCAGATTGGGCAACCTGGCTCCGCGTGCCGTGGATGGTGAATTCCAAATTAACTTCGGCACCAACTCTGCTATGGGGCGCCTGCACGTATTCCAGATGTTGGGTGTTTGCAGTTATTCGCAAGCGATGGGGCAAATGGAATTCTCTCCGATCGACGAAGTTGCTCAGGCCGTGTTGCTATTGGCAACAACGCCGAAAGAGTGTACAGTGTTCCATCCGTTCAACAATCATGTTCAACTGATGGGAGATGTAGTGCGCGAAATGGCTATAACGCTCGGAACGCAAATCTCTGAAGTTGAAGATGATGAATTCCAGATGGTGCTACAAACCGCAGGTCAGGACCCCGAAAAAGCTCAGATTCTGCAATCGATGCTGGCTTACAATGCTTCCGGCAAGGATGTCCTAACCGGATTCAGCAAATATAATCCATATACCTGTAATGTCCTGGCCCGAATGGGTTTCCATTGGAATGCAACATCGTGGGATTATGTTCGCCGATTCATAGAGGCTATGGCGTCGTTAGACTTCTTTGAGGATAAACGTTGGTAACGAACTGCCTCAGGAAAAACGTTGATAACGAAAGTAATACTCGGAATGATTAAACGAAATTCATATTTGACCACTAAGGCGTTCAATATCTATCTTGGTGCTTCGATTCTGACAGCTCTCTCGTCGATGTTGGGTAATATTGTTGACGGAGTGATTGTCAGTAATCTGATCAGCCATGATGCGATGTCGGCGGTCAACTTATCGCGCCCGGTAATTCAGTTCTATTATACGTTCTATCTGCTGTTTGGCTTGGGCGGTAGCTTGCTGGTTGCTTACTCGATGGGTAAGGATGACAAGCAGCAGGCAAATAAGACGTTCACGATAGTGACCGGATTGATTGTCATGTTTTCGGCTGTGATGGCTCTGTTGGGGTTGATATTTCCTAATGGCGTTGTCGGATTAATCTGTACGAATGCCGAGGTCTATCCCTATGCATTGGATTATATCAAGCCGGTAATGTGGGGTTGCGTGGCGTATATGGGTTCATATTTCTTTGGAACATATACTACGATTGATGGTGCTCCAAAGCTGGTGTCTGTGGC
>CAZKYD010000033.1:0-20445 GCA_964556875.1 uncultured Alistipes sp. | reverse complement strand
CCGATAACGAATTTGCCCGTGGGGTTAACGTGGAGGATGAAATCCTTGTCGAGCAACGAGCGGAGATGTTCGGGGAGCTGAGCAACGGTGCGGGGGATGAGGATTGTGCGCACATCTTCGGTGATGCGCTGAATCATCTCTTCTTCAGCTTGCTTTTTGCTCTTGCCGTTAGTGGGGAGTACAAACTCGTCGTGCTGGGTGGAGATTACGATAGTGTGGACGCGCAGAGGCTTATGGTCCTCGCCATATTCTACAGTCACCTGGCTTTTGGCATCGGGGCGCAGATAGCAGCGCTGCGAGCCGTCGGCGGCGGTGTAGGTGAATTCTTTACCTTCGCGGCGGATGCGCGACAGCTCTTTGAGCAGAGCGTGGGCAAGGGCCACGGTCAGGGGCATGTAAATAGGGGTTTCATCGGTGGCATAACCGAACATCATGCCCTGGTCGCCGGCACCCTGGTCTTCGGGCTTTTCGCGGACAACGCCCTGGTTGATGTCGGGGCTTTGCTCGTGGAGCGCAGAAAGTATACCGCAAGATTCACCGTCGAATTTGAGGTCGGAATGGTTGTAGCCGATTTCGTTGATGACTTTGCGGGCAGTGGTGTCGAGGTCGATATAGGCATCCGACTTTACTTCGCCGGCGATAATAACCTGACCTGTAGTAACGAGCGTTTCGCAGGCAACTTTCGAGTTAGGGTCGCGAGCGAGAAACTGGTCGAGGACAGCGTCGGAGATTTGGTCGGCAACTTTGTCGGGATGACCTTCGGAAACAGACTCCGATGTAAAGAGATAGTTCATTGGGGTTTTTAGCATTTTTTTTAGTGGTTGCAAGCAATCAAATTTATCCACATAAGCCGCCCGGTTACGGCGGTTTTCACATGTAAAGGACAGGCCTTTAGGGATTGCTATTTACCTAAAGGCCTGCAAAGTTACAAATTTTGAGAGGATTATGCAAATTTATCGATGGAGCTTGAGCACGGGTTTGGAGCCGTTGTCTAAGAGCAAGCGCACGATAAAGATGTTAGTGTTGAAGGGAGCGGTGTCGATGGTGATATGATCGCTTTTGCTGTCACCAACAACGGTCATGCAGCGTCCGGCAACGTCGTAGAGCTGTGCGCCGAGGATGTTGCAATCGGACTGAATCAGCAGCAAAGCACCGTCGAAGTAGGCGCGCAGGTTGTGGTTAGCGTCTTCGTCGGTTACGTTAGTGATCGACGACATCGGGGTTTCAACTTTGAATTCTTTCCACTGAGGGGTGTCGGTATACTTTTCGTATAGCGTAGTGGGCACCAAGAGGATAGCCTCGGACTGAGGGGTATCTGCCCACACACTTTCGCCGAGTTCAGGGACATCTTCGAGTTGCAACACATTGACGTTTTTCAGCTGTGTCCAGCGTTCCATGGCGTTGTCGCCGATGTATGAAACGGTTGCCGGCATTTCAATGTCGGTAGATTGGTTGCCGGAGAGGGCGTAGTTGCCGATTTTCTCTACGGAAGTGGCTCCAAAGCCGTCGGCTGAGGAGTTGGTGGCACCGTAAAGGATATAGTCGGGGAGTTCAACAAGGTTTGCCGAGAGATGTGCAAACGGAGTTGCTAAAGCGACATTGTTGAAGAATGCACCCTTGCCGATAGAGGCGAGATTCTCGTCGGTGGTAATTTCTTTCAGGTTTGTGCAGTTAATGAACGCCCAGCTTTCGATGGTGTTAAGCGCTCTTGCCGAAAGGTCGATGCTGGTCAGCCCGGCATTTGCAAAGGCCATAGAGCCGATAGTAGTAACGCCGGAGGGGATGGTTACCGACTCCAGGGAGCTACATCCGGCAAAGGCGAGACTGCCGATTGAGGTCAGCGAGGAGGGGAGAGTTACCGAGGTGAGGGATGTGCAGTTGCAGAAGGTAGCCTTTGGCAGCTCGGAGATTTTCGCCTGGAGCACTACCGATTCGAGCGATTCGCAATCCTTAAACAGCATATTCCCGATTTTCGTAACCGATGCGGGGATAGTGATGGATTTCAGATTCACCATTCCGGAGAAGGCACCTTCGTCGATGGTGGTAAGCGAGGAGGGGAGAGTTAGCGACTCGAGGCGCGAATTGCCGAGCGAGGCGGCGCCGAGCTCGGTGATACCGGCAGGGAGCGCGAGTGACGTAAGCGGTGTGGAGAGCAACGCGCAGTCGGGGAGCACGTTTGCTGCCGAGCGGGTGATATTTGTGGCTGTGCGAGAGCCGTTATATTCAGCGATAGTAGCTCCGGAGAGGTCGAGAGTTGCCAAATCGTTGAGCGAGGATATGAAATCAAAGTCCGACGCATCAATGCTACCGGCCACAGTAAGGTTTACAACCGCAGCCTCTCCGGCAGCGGCTGTTACGGCATCGCTAAGCCCGCCGGGCTCAACCGTTACGGAGTAAGTCTGGGCGTTGCAATTGGCATACCCGACAAACAATAATGCGCCTGATAAAAAAATACGTGAGAAACAGTTCATTTTCATGGGAATATAAAAATACACTTTAAAAACTCAATAACTGCGAATTTATTGCCTAATGTAGAGTGAAATCAATCGTTTTTTATGTAACTTTGCGAACAGAAAATGAAGAATAAACAGTTGCATATAGTATATTTGGCTATTACGGGATTTTTCCTTGCTGCCGGCGCAAGCTCTTGCAGCAATAGCGACAAGCAAGATGCGCTTTCTGAGGCTGCTTACGAGATGGTTGCTACCGATGCTCGCGAGTCGGCATATCAGTTGGTCGGCGAGTCGCTGGCAAAGGGTGCTGCTCAAGCCCCTGCTGTGGAGGAATCGGAAGCCGACGCCGAGCCGGAAGCCACTCCTGCCGAGGTCGCTTCGCGCCACGCCCGCTTGATGGCCCTTTTAACCCCTGAAGATACTGTAAGAGCCCACAACCCCTATGAATCGCATCTCGACACCATGCCCCCGGGAGGCGTCAAGATGAAAATCAACAGCATTGGTGGTACATTGGGGCGTGTGCTCAACGATAGTAATAAATTCCATTTGGAGGTAGCGATGGCTAACGGTATTACGCCGTTGCAGTCGATTGAAGATGTTTGGCAGCAGGCCGGCAAGCTCGAAAAGCTGCATACCTGCGAGTCATACTATCTCGACAACCTGACCCACTCCATCCCTTACCTTGTGCCGAAAGCTCATCGCTTGCTGAAAGATATCGGCAACGCTTTCCGCGATTCGCTGCGTTCGCGCGGTGGAGGCGATTATCGCATAAAGGTGACCAGTGTGTTGCGCACTCCGGCGTTGGTGAAGCAACTTCGCCGCCGCAATCGCAACGCCGTCGACACCTCAGCTCATCTTTACGGCACCACCTTCGACATCACATACCTCAAGTTCATATGCAATTCATCCGACCTTCCGCGCACCCAGGAAGACCTCAAGAATCTTCTCGGCGAAGTTGTGGAAGATATGCGTCGCCAGCAACGATGCTACGTTAAGTATGAACGAAAACAGTCGTGCTATCACATAACCGTTCGCTAATATCATGGCAGAAGAAATCGAAAAAACCGAGCAGGTTGAAAACGTCGCAAAGCAACCTAAAGAGCAGAAGCCTCTTTGGAAGCGTATCGTAAAATGGGTAGGAATAACCGCTGCAGTTATTGTCGGGTTGTTCTCGCTCATTATGACCATTTTAGTGTTGTATCTCACTCCCTCACGCCTCACGCCGATGGTCGAGAAGTATGCCACGGACTATCTCGATGGTGAGCTGAAAGTGGCGAAAGTAGAGCTCTCATTCTGGAGCACTTTCCCCAAGCTGACCCTCGATATAGATTCGCTATGCATCATCTCCCACAGTCTGCGCGACCTTACCCCCGAGCAGCAAGCTACCCTGCCGGCCGATGCCGATTCTCTGATGACCTTGCGCGGTTTCCATGGGGCTATCAATCCCTTCCCGCTACTGGTTGGGCGCATTTCGCTCCATGATGTAGTGTTCGACACCCCTACTGCCAACATTATCCAGGTTACCGATTCAATCGGTAACTACCAGATTATCCCCCCGTCGGAGGATAACGATACCACCTCAACCACCTCCATCCCTGATATTAGCATCAATAGCTTCAAGATACTCAACGCCAAGCCGTTGCGCTATCGCTCGTTGCCCGACAGTGTGGACATCACCGCCGGGTTGGAGAACGTTGACCTCGATGGCCCCGAGGCGCCGATTTATCGCCTGACTATCGAGGGTAACACCAAGCTGCCGATGTTGGCCGACTTCAATTTCAACGATATCACCTTCGGCCTGGATGGCAATGTAGATTGGTCAGCCAAGAACCCCTATCAGGCCGACCTCTCGGATGTTGTGATAACCCTTGATGAATATTCGGCAAAATTCTCGGCAAACGTTGACTTCACCGACGAAACCGTGCTGAATAGTTTCAAGGCTAAGATCTCGGATTTCCCCGTGCAGTCGGCGCTGGCACATGTGCCTGCCGACCTCAAAGAGCTTGTAGCCCCACTGAAAACCGATCTTAAGCCATCGCTGGAGATGCAACTCAAGGAGCCTTGGACCGTTAACGATTCGATCCTTCCATCGCTGACAGCGACCCTCGATATCCCTTCAGCTACAGCAACCTACGAGAATATTACCCTCAAGAAAGTTAAAGGTAAACTGCTGGTCGACTTCGATGGCAAGAATATCGACAGCTCTAAGTTTGAGCTGAAAGACTGCTGTGTGATGGGCGACGGTGTGGACTTCGACCTGGAGGCTACCGTGACTAATGCGATGTCCGACCCTCGTGTTAAGGGTTGGTTTAAGGGTGAAATAGACCTATCCAATATCCCGGCAACCATAGCGAAGGAGCTGCCATGTACGATTTCCGGTCGCGTTGAGGGTAACTCCGAGTTTGAATTTGCTATGAGCGAGCTCTCCGAGGAGGAATTCCACGAGATTCAGGCTACAGGAAATCTCAATTTCTACAATATCAAGGCTCATATGCCAGAGACATTTGATGTCTATATCCGCAAGGGTGAATTCAAGTTTGGCACTTCCGACTCGTTTGTCAAGGGTGGGCAGCGTGTTGACTCCCTGTTGCGCGTGTCGCTGAATATTGATACCCTGGCTGCCACTGCCCAAGGGATGAACGTAGAACTGAAAAACTTCAAAGCCGGACTCGGCTCGGCTAATCGCCATAGCTCTTCCGACACTACCGCCATCAATCCTTTCGGTGGGAAAATTTCGGTTGAGCGCTTGAAATTCGACTCACCGGCCGACACTTTGCGTGCCCGCTTGAAGGATGCCTCGATTACCGGTTCGCTGCAGCGCTATCAGGGTAACGCCAAGGCTCCGCAGATCGACCTCGGTATCTCTGCCGGTCGCATAATGTTCGGTCAAGGGCTCAATAAAGTGTCACTGAAGGAAACCGAGCTCACCGTTAATCTCAACAAGAAGATAACCGTCAAGAAGAAGGACACGAATGTAGATGCCGCCACCAAGGCTGCTCGTAGGGCAGAGCGCCATGCTGCCGACTCTATAGCCGCTCTGCAGGCCGCCGCTAATGGCAATATCGACATGACTCTCGATAAGGATAGCCGTAAACTCCTGCGCCAATGGGATTATAAGGGATCCCTCAAGGCGAAAAAGGGTAATCTGACTACCCCCTATTTCCCCTTGCGCAACCGCTTGACAAATATCGACTTGCGTTTCAACTCCGACTCTATTGTCCTGTCGAAACTGCTGTATAAAGCCGGTCAGAGCGACTTCTTGATTAGTGGTACTGTCTCGAATATCCGTAAGGCGCTGACATCTAAGCGCGACAACACTCTCGGCATCACCCTTTCGGTGCAGTCGGATACCATCAATGTCAACGAAATCGTCAAGGCCCTCTTTGCCGGCCCATCGGTGGCAGCTGCTACCGACTCAGCCGCAATCTGGAATGATAACGACACCGACGCCACCAAGCTCGAGCTGAAAGCTGAAACCACCCCGACGCAGCCGTTCATCCTGCCGCATAATATCAATGCTCAGTTCCGTATGCGAGCCGAGAATATCCTTTACTCCGACCTGGAATTGAAGAATTTCCGTGGCGACCTGTTGCTCTACGATGGTGCGCTGAACCTGCGAAATCTCTCAGCCTCGGCTGATGTAGGCTCGGTATCGCTCAACGGCTTATACTCTTCGGCAAATCCCGATTCTTTGCAGTTCGGTTTGGGTATGAAGATCGATAAATTCAAGATTGAAAAACTCTATTCCATCATCCCAGGTATCGACACCCTGATGCCCGCAATGCAGAACTTTGCCGGTGTGGTTAACGCCGATGTGGCTGTGACCACCGACCTCGAGCAGAATATGGATATCAATATCCCGTCGCTGCGTGCCGCCATCAAGATTGAGGGTGATTCGCTGGTACTGATTGACCCCGACACCTTCAAGACCATCTCTAAATGGCTTCTCTTCAAGAATAAAGATAAAAACATGATTGACCATATGTCGGTCGAAGTCGTGGTAGAAAATTCAGTGATTGAGCTGTATCCCTTCATGTTTGACATCGACCGCTATCGCCTGGGTGTGATGGGAAGCAACGACTTGGCGATGAACCTCAACTATCATGTTTCGGTGTTGAAGAGCCCGATACCGTTCAAGTTCGGTATTAACGTCAAGGGTACGCCCGAAAAGCTGAAGATTCGCTTGGGGCGTGCTAAGGTCAAGGAGAATATGATCGGTGAACGTCAGTTGTTGGCCGACAACACCCGTATTAACCTCGTGGAGCAGATCAACAAGGCGTTCCGTCAGGGGTTGAGCAAGGCGAAGTTAGGGAAGCTTAACTTCAGTGGCACAGGTCGCAAAAATGGTGTTACCTCCGGCGTTAGCAGCTCCGCAATGCAGTCTGTGCTCGGTTCTGCCGATGATGATCGCCTCACGTATGCCGACTCCCTCCGCATGATCTCTGCCGGCATCATCGAGAACCCCGACACCGCCCGTTATCGCCTCACCATCCCTACAACCACCACATCCACAACCACCTCCAAGTCTAAAAAGAAATAACCCATAGCCTCTCCGGGCTAAAGGCATTTTTTGCGATCTTCATTGGGATCGCCGCTATAGCGCGCCCTCGATGGTATCAAGGAGGGCCCGAAGGGCACGGTGGGTGTGGGTAACCCCAGGATGAGGGGCGTAAAGCGACGGTAGGAGCATCGCCCCGATTCCTGGGGATTATCGGGAACTCATACTCCCGGTAGCCCAGCCTCGAAGAGGTTGGCAGTTGAAGAGAATATCATCATATATTGGGCTAATATCGCTGGGAAGACCAAGCATAAGGGGGGACGGCCGTCCTCTCCGAGGCCGGGATGATATAGGGGTGGCGTTAACCCCAGGAATCGGCTATCAAGGCTCCTATCGTCGCCTTTCAGCCTCATCCTGGGGCTAACATACCCTCGCGCCCTCCGGGCTCTCCCCGCTTGCCGTCTCTGCTCCGCTTTACCAGCAGACCCTATAGGCACGCGTTGCTAGTCGTTTCTACTCGTATCTGCACGCTCAGGCGGTGGCGTCCGTAGGCCACCGATTTTACTTTGCGTAGATATGGCTTTTATGAAGCGTAGCAAGAAGATAGCGCTATAACGCAATCATGCCAATAGGTGTCGGCTAAAGCTGCCATAAATATTATCACGGCAAAGCAAATCACCCATATTGGGAATTTATTCCAACGATAGCAAACGTAGCCTAACGCAATTCCGATCAATGAGGCGATATCGGTATGGAGTGAGCCTAAGGAGTCGCAGAAGTTAAAAGTTCTAGGCCATAATACAAGGATTAATCTACCAACAACAATGGCAAGTAATATCATTGGTAGCGATGTCTTTTCTGTTTTATAGATTGTGCACCAATACCATGTAAAGCCCATGAAGGCTAGCGCTTCAACCAATGGAGCAAGCCACTCCATTTGGATGGTGCAGGTCCATGCTGTTGCAACAAACAGCAGCATTGAGAACACCAATATCTTAACATAGGTTTTCATGTTTCTCTGTTTCATATCTATCTATTTTTAGGGGGTGATAAAACGTTGTTGTTTAGGCTGTTGAAATACTTCGCGATAAAGATACAACAGCTAATAATGATATAACAAAAAAAACTGTTAAATAATACTAACTACTCATTCTTTTTGATTATTCTCGATTTAGGGGATTTTTGGTGGATTGGGCTGAGGGCAGGGTTGGGGTTGCCGATGCGGCCTGTGGGCACTATCTTTGCTTATCATTATTTGGGTTGGCGGAAGAAATTGAGGGGAAAGGAGATTAGATTGGGAAATAATGATTAACTTTGCGGAAATAAACCCGGAAAATAATGGAAACTTCAAAAATTGCGGAGAGAATTAAGCAATTAGCAACATCAGCAACTTTGGCGATGTCGCAAAAAAGTAGTGAATTGCGAGCTGCAGGTGTGGATGTCGTAAACCTGTCGGTAGGTGAACCAGATTTTGACACTCCCAGTCATATCAAGGACGCTGCTAAGCAGGCAATCGACGACAACTTTACGCATTATTCCCCGGTGCCGGGGTATATGAGTCTGCGTGAAGCTATCGCAGCCAAGCTCCGCAATGAGAATCATGCCAATTATGAAGCCTCGCAAATTGTGGTTTCTACCGGTGCGAAGCAGGCGCTGAGCAATGTGCTGATGGCCGTAGTTAATCCCGGTGATGAGGTGGTAATCCCCGTACCGGCATGGGTTAGCTATGTAGAGATGGTGAAACTTGCCGAAGGTAAGCCCGTATTGGTGCCTGCCGGCATGGAGCAGGGGTTCAAGGTAACACCCGAGCAACTCGAAGCAGCCATCACCGACAAGACTCGCGTAGTAATGCTCTGCTCCCCATCCAATCCCTCGGGAGCGGTTTATAATCGAGAAGAAATCAAAGGACTCGTTGAGATGTTGAAGCGCCATCCGCAGGTGCTCATCCTCTCTGACGAAATCTACGAACATATCAACTATACTGCCGACGGCCACGTATCCTTCGGAGAGTTCCCTGAAATCGCCGACCGTCTGGTGATTGTCAACGGCGTTTCGAAAGCGTATGCCATGACAGGCTGGCGTATCGGTTTTATGGCCGGCCCGCTTGAAATCGCGAAAGCTACCACCAAGCTGCAGGGGCAGACAACCTCCGGCACCGGTTCTATCGCGCAGAAAGCCGCCGAAGCCGCATATCGCGGTTCGCAGCAGTGTGTAGCCGACATGCTTGAGGCCTTCCGCCGTCGTCGCGACCTGATTGTAGGTCTCGCCCAGGAGATTCCCGGCATCAAGCTGAACGCCCCCGACGGAGCTTTCTACATCTTCCCCGAGGTTAGTGCATATCTGGGCAAGAGCTTCGAAGGAAAGACCATCGCAACCGATGCCGACCTGGCGATGTATCTGCTGGAACAGGCCCATGTAGCCACCGTGGCAGGTTCAGCCTTCTGTATGCCCGGTTATATCCGCATGAGCTATGCTGCCGCCGACGAGCAACTCGTAGAGGCAATGCGCCGCATCAAGGCCGCTCTTGCCGCTCTCAAATAATGGACAACTCTCCGGCATAAAAGCCACCGCTTTATGCCCCCATCAAACAGAAAAAATCAGACAAAAATGAACTTTATAGAAGAACTCTCATGGCGTGGCATGATTCATCAGTCAATGCCCGGCACAGATGAATATCTCAAAAAAGGTATGACCAGTGCATACCTTGGAATCGACCCTACCGCCGATTCTCTGCATATCGGTCACCTCGTAGGCGTAATGATGCTGAAGCATTTTCAGCGTTGCGGCCATAAGCCCATTGCCCTTGTCGGTGGTGCTACCGGTATGATTGGCGACCCCTCAATGAAGAGCCAGGAACGCAAGCTCCTCGACGTTGACACCCTTCGTCACAACCAAGCATGCATCAAGGCCCAGCTCGCCAAGTTCCTCGACTTCGACTCAGATGCTCCCAACGCAGCCATCCTCGTAAACAACTACGACTGGATGAAAGACTTCGGTTTCCTCGACTTTATCCGCGAAATCGGTAAGTGTATCACCGTCAACTATATGATGGCAAAGGACTCCGTAAAGAAACGTCTGTCGGGCGAAGCCGGTCAGGGAATGTCGTTCACCGAGTTCTCCTATCAGCTCCTTCAGGGCTATGACTTCCTCTACCTCTACCAGCACAATAACTGCCACTTGCAGTTAGGCGGTTCCGACCAGTGGGGTAACATCACCACCGGTACAGAGCTTATCCGCCGAATCGCCGGTGGCGACGACGCCTTTGCGCTCACCTGCCCGCTGATTACGAAGGCTGATGGCGGCAAGTTCGGTAAGACCGAAAGTGGCAACGTATGGCTCGATCCCAAACGTACCACCCCCTACCAGTTCTATCAATTCTGGCTCAACGTCAGCGATGCCGATGCTGAGAAATATATCAAGATCTTCACCGTGCTCGGCAAAGAAGAGATTGAAGCGCTCGTTGAACAGCAGAAGCAGGATCCCGGACAGCGTCCCTTGCAGAAACGTCTCGCCAAGGAGATTACCACCATGGTTCACTCCGCCGAAGACTACGAACTCGCCGTTGAGGCTTCACAGATTCTCTTTAGCAACAAAGCTACCGACGCCCTCCACAAAATCGACGAAGCAACCCTGCTGTCGGTATTCGACGGAGTTCCCCAGTTCGAAATCTCACGTCAGCTGCTGAAAGATCATGTGAAACTCGCCGACCTGCTGACCGATAACGCTGCCGTATTCCCCTCAAAAGGAGAGCTCCGCAAGCTCGCCCAGGGTGGCGGTTTCGCTATCAACAAAGAGAAAGTAGCCGATCCCTACACCGAAGCATCCGAAGAACTTCTTCTTAACAACAAATATATCCTCGTTCAGAAAGGAAAGAAAAACTATTTCCTTCTGAAAGTTGTTGACTAAGCAACTCTATGGCGCGTCTAATGCTCATAATCAACCCCATATCCGGCACAGGAGGCAAGAAAGGTGTTGTGGATATGGTTGAAGAAGCCATGGCCAAATGTGGCCATGAGGTTGACGTGCGGTTTACCGGGGCGCGTGGCGATGCCACGCGCCTGGCCGGTGAAGCCGTGCGAAAAGGGTATTATGGCGTATTAGCATGTGGCGGCGACGGCACCGTGAATGAAACAGCCGTAGCCTTGTGTTCCACCGATACCGCCCTGGGCATCCTGCCGGCAGGGTCGGGCAACGGTCTTGCGCGCCATCTTCATATTCCTGTTGACATTTCGCTTGCACTTGACGTAATAGCTTCGGACAACATCGTAGACTCTGACTACGGCACCGTAAACGACATTCCATTCTTCTGCACGTTCGGAATGGGGTTTGATGCCGCGGTAAGTCATCGTTTCGCGCGCCAGAATCGCCGCGGAATGCTCTCGTATGTAAAGAGTGCAATCTCGGAGTATGTGCAATTCCGACCTCAAACTTATACCATCTCAGCCAACGGAAAACTCCTGACTGAGAAAGCCTTTTTAGTTGCAGTATGTAATGCCTCGCAATGGGGCAACAACGCATATATCGCTCCTGAAGCGAGCATCACCGACGGACTCCTCGACGTAACCGTAGTTCATAGCGGCACTGCTATCGACACCGCCGTAATGGGTATGGATATCTTTACCGGATATATCAATCAGAATACCATGGTCCATACCTTCCGCGCCCCTGCCTGCGTAATCTATCGAAACAAAGAAGGGGAGGCGCATATCGATGGAGAGCCGATGATGTTGGATGATATTCTCGATATAAAATGCCATCACGGGGCGCTGAAAATCTTTACCCCTGAAGGCTCACAACATTTCACCCCGATTATCACCCCTCTGCATGAGATAATCAAAGGGGCAGGGTTGACTATCAAGCATCTCGTCAACAAGAAATAATTACTTGTAGGGCCATGGCCCCCAAGGCGTTGTGAAATAAAAACGTAGGCTGTGAAGAAATTTTTTAACATCATAGGCAAAATTCTAATTCGCTTGGTTCCGGGGATAATCTCCTTGGTGCTGTTTATGGTGTTTCTGCTATATCTTCCGCCGGTTCAAGACCTGCTGGTGCCGCAAGTGCTGAAACTTGTGAATAAGCCCGGCGAGATGGAAATCTCGTTATCCAAATTCCGCCTATATTTCCCCCTCGACATCGCTGTAGACTCCCTCCGGTTGAAGACCCCCGCAATGGCCGTTTCAGCCGACCGCGCCACTGCCGATATGGCTGTGTTGCCATTGTTGCGCGGTGTGGTCAATGCTGAAGAGCTCCGCGTAGATAACGCCAAGTTGCGCCTCGGTACCCCCGATTCAGCGCTATATATGAACGCCAGCTTGGAGTTGGCGACTATCGAAGATACCCGCGTTCGTCTCAGCTCAAAGAATGTGGTTATCGGGGATATGACGGCAGATAACGGCATCATCGAGATGGCGATGTGCCCCGATACCGTGCCGAAGCCGAAAACCGACGATAGCGACCCCGCATATTGGCATATTACCCTTAATCGAGGCTCCCTGACGCGCATCAACTATAATATGACCTATGAGCCGACCATCACCGACCTCAACTGCACCCTCGCCGATGGTACCATCCTCGGCGTTGATGTCGATATGGCAACGAACACCTTGAAGGTTAAAGATGTGGCTATCAAAGGGGTAGATGCACGTTATATCTATCCCACCGCCGAATATCTGGCAGCGCATCCGGTGGTGAAACTCCCGGAAGACACAATCCCGAGTGTGCCCTGGACCGTCACCTGCGACCGCATAACCCTGAGCGAGTCAACCGCGCTGTATGCTCTTAACGGAGCAAAACCACTTACTGATAATTTCGATCTCGATTATATCCAGGCTTCGGAAATCGATATTCAGATAGACTCCTTCATGAACCGCGCCACTACCGTGCATGCGCCGATTCGTCGCATTTATGCTCGCGAGCGCTGCGGTATCCCCGTAGAGCTGAAAGGCTTGTTCGATATGGACTCCATCAAGATGCAAGCTACGGATATGGTGCTGACTACCGCCTCCTCAACCGTCGAGCTGACAGCGATGATGGGGCTGGATAGCATCAATACCCCCTTTGCCGTTAACCTGAATGCCGATATCAGCAACGACGACATCCGTCGCCTGGCGCCTGCCACCATCTCCCCGATTGTCGACGGTCTGCCGCGCGGTGTGCCGCTAAGTCTGATTGCTGATGCCTCCGGCACGATGAACGATATTAATATCCGCAATATCGCCCTCGAAATCCCGCGCCATCTGGCACTTGAGGCTAACGGCCGCCTGCAGAACATTACCGATCTGCAGAAAGCCGTAGGCAAAATAGACCTCATCGGCTCGATGCCCGATGGAGCATTCATCAAACCGACATTGATGGATGCCAAACTTGCGCGCACCGTAAATCTACCCCCGATGACCATTGATGGCACCGTCAACTTTAACCGTGGCGATATCGCCGGCGACGTTGAAGTTACAGCCAACGATGGCAGTGTGGCGTTGGTAGGGGAGTGGCATAACCGCGAGAAAGGGTATGCTCTCAATCTTGAGGCAGTTCGATTCCCCGTGCAGTCAATCCTGCCCGCACTCGGCGTGAGCGACGTTACCGCTTCGCTCGATTTGAGCGGTGTAGGGCTCGATCCCTTCAGCGCTGCGACTTCACTGCAAGGAGCGCTCGATCTGCAGCATGTCGGCTATCAAGGGGCATCCTACAACAATGTTACGGCAACCGTAGCGCTTGCTGACGGGAACGCCACTGTTTCGGCAGCCTCCGCGAATCGTGGGGCTCACTTCTCAATCGATGCCGCCGGAAACCTCATCGGCGACACCCTCCGTTGGCGCTTCGACAGCGATATCAAGGACCTCGACTTGGAAGCCCTGCATTTGATGGACACTACCGCTGTAGGGTCGGTGCTGTTAGCCGGAAATGCCACCTTCACGCTACCGAAAACCCACATCAGCCGCGTTGGCAAACGGAAAGTAGTCACCACCATCCCGATGACGTTTACAGCCGATATTGATGCTAATAAACTATATTGGCGTATGGCCGGTGGCACCTTCAATACTGATAAAATTGCCGCCCAAGTATCTACCGACTCCACCCATACCATGCTGGACGTTGATAATGGTGACCTCTGCTTGCGTGCATTCTGCCACGCCGGACTCGACACCCTCCTTAGCCGCCTGGATAAAACCACCACGCTGTTGAACCACTATGTAGACCGCCGCCAAATCGCCATAGACACCCTCCAACAAACCCTGCCGCCGTTTGACATCGCGTTAACAGCCGGAGGAAATAATATCCTCTCCAGCTATCTTTACGACAGTGATATCCACTTTGAGAACCTTGACTTCAAAGCCGTCAACGATTCACTGCTGAGTGGCTCCGCCGTTGTTGGAGGATTCTCAACCGGTGATACACGCCTCGATTCCATCGACGTGAATATGCGCCAGCACGGTAAAATCCTAATGTACAATCTGCAGGTGAACAACCGTCCAGGCACCTTCGACCAGTTTGCGCATATCGACGCCAAAGGATATCTTGGTAGCGATAAATTCTCCTTGCTGTTCCGCCAGGAAAATATCGACGAAGAGACCGGATATAGCTTCGGTTCGGTCATCACCATGCCCGAGGCTCAGACCTTTGCATTGCGATTCGTGCCCTATCACCCGATTATCGGTTACCAAGATTGGGAAATTAATCGCGATAACTATATCAGCTATAATATCAGTAGCCACCATATCGACGCCAATATTGACCTTAAGAGCTCGAAATCCTCGGTGAAACTATTTACCGAGCATAACGAGGCAGATTCAGCTCAAGAGGCCCTGCACCTGCAGATTCAAGACCTCAAAATCGAAGACTGGTTGGCAATTAACCCCTTTGCGCCGCCGATTAAGGGTGACCTATCGGCTGATATGACCGTCGCTGTTGAGGATAAATCGATTAACGGTAGCGGAACGGTTTCGTTGGCCGACCTCTATTACGGCCACGATAAAGTGGGGGATTTCGACATGGAACTCGACCTTGCCACTAACGCGGCCGGTACTATCCGAGCTACCACTACCTTGATGGTTGACGGAGTCAAGACCATTACCGCCTCCGGTAACCTCAACGACTCCACTGCCATCAATCCCTTCATGCTCGACTTCAAGATGATTCATTTCCCGCTGGCAGTGTTGAACCCCTTCCTGCCGAGCGGAACAGCCAAACTTGGCGGTATGCTGAACGGCGAGATGGATATCACCGGCAAACTCTCCGACCCAACCTTTAACGGCTGGTTGAATTTCGACTCCACCGCCGTAAATGTTGATATGCTCGGCTCCTCATTCGACTTCTCAGACGTTAAAATTCCGGTAAAAGATAATATCGTCACCTTTGACAACTTCGCTATCACAGCCGTCAACGAGAATCCGCTGCGCATCAACGGAACCGCCGATATTGCCGACCTCTCCAATATCAAAGTTGACCTCAAGATGAACGCCAATAACACTCAGCTTGTAGGCTCGAAACGCAAACGCGGACAGGACGTCTACGGCAAGGCGTATATCAATCTTGATGCCTCCGTGAAAGGCTCGTTAGCCCGATTCTTAAACGTCAAAGCCAACCTGAAAGTGCTCCCCGGCACGAATGCAACCTACGTCATTCCGGATATGCAGTCGGCCATCACCTCGCAGAGCAATGCCGACATGGTCACCTTTGTCAACTTCTCCGATACAACGGCAGTAGCCGCTGATACAATCCCGTCGACCGGTCTCGTGGTGAATCTCGACGCCTCGGTCGACATCTCCGAAGGGTCGACCCTCGCCGTAGACCTATCGTCGGATGGAAAGAACCGAGCACAAGTGCAGGCCAACGGTCGCATAAACTATTCGCTCGACTATCTTGGGGATGAACGTGTCACCGGACGTGTCACCATCAACCAGGGGTATGTCCGCTACGGCATGGCTCCCGTGATGTCGGAGAAACTCTTCCAAATCGAGGAGGGTAGCAATGTAGTCTTCAACGGCCAGATGTTGAACCCAACCCTCAACCTACACGCCTACGACGAAATGAAAGCCAACGTTACCGACGACGGCAACTCACGTCAGGTAACCTTTAACGTCGGAGTGGATGTCACCGGCACCCTGGAGCAGATGAACGTAACGTTCGATTTATCCGCGCCCGACGATATCTCCGTGCAAGATGAACTGACCTCAATGAGCTCCGACCAGCGAGCCAACCAGGCGATGAACATGCTGCTGTATGGTAGCTATACCGGGCCAGGCACTAAAGGCTCCACCCTTAGCAACCCGCTCTATACCTTCCTCGCCGGACAGCTCAACAGCCTGGCGTCATCGGCAATCACCGGCATCGACATCTCCTTCGGCATTGATCAGCTTGACCGCACCGTCGACGGGGTAAGCTCTACCGCCATGTCGTATAGCTACAAGGTAAGTAAATCGCTCTTCGACGACAGATTTAAGATCGTAGTCGGCGGCAATTATACCACCGATGCCGAAGCTGATGAAAACTTTGCGCAGAACCTTATCGCCGATATTTCCTTCGAATATTTGCTGAATACGCAGGGCACCATGCTCGTGAAACTCTTCCGTCATACCGGCTACGAGTCGATACTCGAAGGGGAAATCACCCAGACCGGTGTAGGTTTCGTTTACAAAAAGAAGATGCATTCACTCAAAGAACTCTTTGATTGGCTCCCGATACGCCGCAAAAACAGTGGTAACCTTGTTGTAGAGGAAGGAGGTAAGCAATGAGCCGGAAAGATATGAAAAATTGGATAGTAACGGCGATGCTGCTTCTGCTTCTGGCAGGATGCTCCACAACCAAACGTATTCCCGACGGTGAAATCCTCTATACCGGCCTGAAAGGAATCGATATGCAGACCCCGAATGGCGACAAAGTGCCCGAAGATGTGTCGAGTGCGGTGACCAGTGCTGTCAGTGTTGCGCCGAATAACGCCATTTTCGGCTCCGCCTCGCTGCGTTGGCCCTTCCCGGTAGGATTGTGGGTGTGGAATAGCTGGGGTGAAGAAGAATCGGGGCTGAAGCATTGGCTCTACGAACGACTCGCAACCGAGCCCGTACTTGTAGGGGACGTCCGTCCGGAGTCGCGAGTGAAGTCGCTCAACGAGCTGCTGAGCAATAACGGCTATTTCCGTGGAGGTGCAAGTTACGAATTAGTGCAGGGTAATAACCCCAAGAAAGCAAAGATAAAATATAGCGTAACTACCGGTCCTGCATATAACATTAGTCGCATAGAGCTATTGCCCGACAGTTGCGACCTATATCATCTGATAGATTCCGTGGCCCAACGCGACAGCTATCTCCGCGAAGGAATGCGCTATAGTGTAGACTCCCTATCGGTTGCGCGCACACGTATTGCGAATGTGCTCCGAAATCGAGGTTACTATTATTTTCGCCCCGAATATATCGAATATCTTGCCGATTCAATCGAGTCACCAACCCATATCGCGTTGAGGATGAAACTCGCGTCGAATATCCTGCCGGATATGTTGAAACGCTACAAGGTAGGGCAGGTGACGATGTACGTGTTCCGCAATCTCGGAGGAGGTGAGCCGGACACCATCCCCACCTCGCGTGGCACCATCATTCAGATGAAGCCATCGCGCTTCCGCCAAGACCTGATGCCCGAATGTGTCACTCTGCGCAAAGGACGCTATTTCTCCGTGCGCCAGATGAACTCTACGCAGACACGTCTGTCGCGACTCGGCATTTTCAACGCCATCAACATAGATGTCAACCCCGATACAACCACGGTCGACCCCATATTGAATGTGGATATCAGCTGTACGTTCGACACCCCGCTGGAATTCTCGGTAGAACTAAATGCCAGTTCGAAATCTAACAGTTATATCGGGCCGGGAGTGTCGGTCGGAGTCACCAACCGTAACCTCTTCGGAGGTGGAGAGCAGCTGAACGTAACCCTCGACGGTAGCTATGAATGGCAAACCGGCAAAGGGTCGTCGTCGCTGTTTAACTCCTACGAATTTGGGGTAACCACCTCGCTGTCAATTCCGCGCATGTTGGCGCCCAGCTTTATCAAGCGTAGAAATCGTAACTTGAACTGGACAAAATTCTCGCTAAATGCCGATCTCTTGAACCGCCCGCACTATTTCAAGATGGCGCAATTTAATTTCTCGTTCAGTTACGACTGGCAATCATCGCGCTACTCCTCCCATTCGCTGACCCCCTTCAAGCTGACATACACCAACTTGATGAAAACCACTGCCGAATTTGACTCTATAATCGCCCAGAATCCCGCTATCGCCCTGAGCTTTATGAGCCAGTATATTCCGCAGTTAGCATATAGCTATACGTATGATAAACAGATAGATAACAATAATAGCCTGACATGGAATTTCACCGTCCAGGAGGCTGGTAATCTATTCTGGGCAGCCTATTCGCTATGCGGCAATCATGGGGAAAAACGCCTGTTTGGCACCCCCTTCTCGCAATTCGTTAAAGCCACTACCCAAATCGTTTATAATCACCGACTTTGGGGGGATAACTGGCTCGTAGGGCGTGCGGCTGTAGGAGCCGCCCATGCCTATGGCAATTCAGAAGAAGTGCCGTATGCCGAACAATTTTATGTAGGTGGAGCGAACTCTATACGTGCTTGGACTGTTAGAGAATTAGGCCCCGGTTCGTATCACTCTCCTTCGGATAGCCGTAACGGCTATTTCGACCAAACCGGTACCTTTAAGCTTGAACTAAACGCCGAGTATCGCTTCCCGATAGCCGGCCTTCTGCATGGAGCGTTATTCCTCGATGCCGGAAACGTATGGTTGCTGAAAGCCGACCCGTTACGTCCCGGCGGCGAGCTTCGCGCATCCACCTTCCTGAAAGAGATAGCCCTCGGCACCGGCTTCGGGCTTCGCTTCGATATCTCCATGTTAGTAGTTCGCGCCGACCTTGGCATTGGCATTCATGCGCCGTATGACACCGGAAAAAGCGGCTATTATAACATGACATCATTCAAAAATTCTTTAGCCTTCCATTTGGCAATAGGATATCCATTCTGACATATTGACGAATTATTGTCCATTTAGACCTAAATGTTGTTAAATATGTCGGATAGTGTAGAGGATAGATTTTGTGAAGGCGTGAAAAGTTAGTAACTTTGCACTCTGGAAAATATGCATAAATAGATAATAATCAGAACATCATAAAAACATACGATGAAGAAAATGACCAGCAAAATGTGCCGTGTCGTGTCGTTGACCGGCATTTCGGCAGCTATGCTGACCATGGTATCCTGCTCCGGCAATGCAGACCAGTCAGCAGCGCAATCTCAAGCCCCCGAAATCGCGGTTGTTACCGTAACTCCCGGGTCTTCGGATCTCTCTAACGCTTACGCTGCAACAATCAAAGGTAAAGTAGACGTAGATGTACGCCCCCTCGTATCAGGGTTTGTAACAAAAGTATTAGTAGATGAAGGTCAGTATGTTAAACAAGGCCAGACCCTGTTTGTACTCGACCAGGTAACTCTCCAGGCAGCTGTAGACCAAGCTCAATCGCAGGTTCACTCCGCACAGACTGCCGTAAGCTCCGCACAGCTCACCGCTGATAACAAGAAACTCCTTTTTGACAAGAACATCATCAGCGAGTATGAATATCAACTCGCTCAGAACCAGCTCGCTACCGCTAAAGCTCAGCTCGCTACCGCACAGGCAGGTCTGACATCAGCTCGCAAGAACCTTAGCTACGCCGTAGTAACCGCCCCTGTATCAGGTTACGTAGGTTCAATTCCCGGCCGTGAAGGTACACTTGCATCCCCCTCAATGGTAACCCCTCTGACCACAGTTAGTGATAACTCAGAAGTATATGCTTACTTCTCGCTGACAGAAAAAGATATTCTTGCGCTGACCGAAGGCGAACGTTCGCTTGCAGCAGCCGTAAACGCAATGCCCGAAGTTCAGCTTCAGCTTGCCGACGGTACAATCTACCCCCTCACCGGTAAGGTTGCCACCGTTTCAGGCGTTGTTGACTCAAACACAGGTGCATCCAGCGTACGTGCGCGTTTCGCTAACCCCAACGGCATCCTTCGTTCAGGTTCAACCGGCCAGATTCTTATCCCCAACCATCTGGACAACGTAATTTCTATTCCCCAGAAGGCTACATTTGAAGTTCAGGACCGCAAGTTCGTTTATGTCCTCAACGATTCAAACAAGACCGTCTCTACCGCCATCACAGTTTCTCCGCTTAACGATGGTAAGAACTACATCGTAACCGAAGGTCTTACTAATGGCCAGCGCGTAGTTGTAGAAGGTGTTGGCACCAAGGTTAAGGCCGATATGGTAATCTCTCCCGTAGACGCAGCAGCAAAAGCACAGCAGGAAGCCGCACAGCAGGCTCAGCAGCAGGCTGCTCACTAATTATAATCAGTAAAACAATTGGACTAATTGGGCCAATAGGACTAATAAGACAATCAAAGAATAAAATATGAAGCTCGACACCTTTATTAACCGCCCGGTGCTTTCAACGGTGATTTCTATTT
>CAZKYD010000032.1:8332-20552 GCA_964556875.1 uncultured Alistipes sp. | reverse complement strand
ACGCAAGATTTTCATTCTTGAAAGAGGAGTTCGATTCTCCTATGGGCTACTTCCCGACGCAGTAACCGTCAAACAGGCGGTTACTGCTTTCTGTGTGTATATGCGTCGGCACTACCAGCTCGAGGGTCGCGACTACTTACTATTGTTGGCAGATACTATATTATGATTACTCGGGTCGGCATCCGAGAGTAATTTGTTATGGAAAAATCACTATTTTAGGGTATTTCGAGGATTTTAGATTTGTAGTAATTTCGCGTTATAAAAATCAAGATTAAATTTCCCAATAGGTAAAGCGTTTATAACCGCGCTAATTTATTGCAAATCAACACCGTTTCTGAAGTGAATAGAATTATACCTTGTTTAGTTTCCACTCTACTCCTAACCGTTATCTCCATCTTTTCCCTCTCAGCTCAAAAGCATCAAGCCTCATTGTCCGGCAAGGTAATCAATAAGGATAATGAGGACGTTGAGTTTGCCGTAGTTCGTCTGGCCGACTCAAATTATGGATGCATGACTAACGAGAAAGGGATGTATCATCTCCATGCTCCCGCCGGAAAATATAAGCTCGTTGTTTCCGCTACCGGTTATGATACGGTAGAAAAAGAGGTTGTGTTGACCAACGATCGCCAAAAGATGAATATTATCCTTGAGGATTCGAAAATTCAGCTCGACGAGGTTGTTGTAATGGCAACCGGCGTTGGCCTCGTGAAGAAATCTGCATTTAACACCGTAGCGGTCGATACTCGCGAGATGCAGAACTCAACGAAGAACCTGAGCGACGCCTTGGCAAAAGCTCCGGGCATGAAGCTCCGCGAATCGGGCGGTGTTGGCTCGGATATGCAGGTAATGATGGATGGCTTTTCAGGTAAGCATGTAAAAGTATTCATCGACGGTGTGCCGCAAGAGGGGGTTGGTTCGTCATTCTCGATAAATAATATCCCCGTAAATTTCGCTGACCGCATTGAGATATATAAAGGTGTGGTTCCGGTCGGTTTCGGTAGCGATGCTATCGGTGGCGTTATCAATATCGTAACCAATAAGCATCGTCACAAATGGTTTGCTGATGCTTCCTATTCCTATGGCTCGTTTAACACACATAAGTCATATCTCAACTTTGGTCAGACCCTTTCAAACGGATTTACCTACGAAATTAACGCATTCCAAAACTATTCAGACAATAGCTATAGCATCGACTCGCCCGTAGAAGACTTCGAGACAGGCCGCATTGACCGCAGCAAGAAAGAACGAGTAAAGCGCTTCAACGACACGTATCATAACGAAGCTGTAGTAGCTCATCTCGGTGTGGTAAATAAATCATGGGCCGACCGACTGATGTTTGGCTTCACCTATTCACATATGTATAAAGAGATTCAGACCGGTGTGCGCCAGGAAATCGTTTATGGCGAAAAGCATCGTAAGGGGTATTCACTGATGCCGTCGGTAGAATATTCTAAACGCGACCTTTTTACTCGCGGCCTGAACTTCACGCTGACTGCAAATTATAATCGCGACGTAACGACTAATGTCGACACCGCCGCCGTAAAATATAACTGGCGCGGCGAGACGGCTACGCTTAACTCTCCCGGTGAGCAGTCATTGCTCCATTCGCGTGCGAACAACAATAACTGGAACGGAACAGCAACCCTGACTTATCGCTTGGGAAATGCTCATCTGTTCACCTTTAATCATGTGCTTAACGCCTTTAACCGAAACAACACCTCCCTCTTAACCGCTGAAGCAGTTACCGACCCCATTTCAAAGCAGACACGCAAGAATATCTCAGGCCTGTCGTATCGCTTTATGCCTAATCAGCGATGGAATATGTCGGTCTTCGGAAAGTACTATTCACTGTTCGTAGCCGGTCCGATGGCAGAAACCGCTACACAAGAAAATTATGTGCGCCAAACACGTAGCCTGAGCACATGGGGCTACGGCGCTGCCGCTACCTATTTTGTCCTCCCGGCATTGCAGGCAAAACTCTCCTATGAGAAAGCTTGCCGACTCCCGACTATCGAAGAACTTTTCGGTGACGAAGACCTCGAAGTTGGCGAAATGACTATTAAGCCTGAAAGAAGCCACAACGTAAACTTTAGCCTCGGTTATAACCAAACCTTTGGCGCTCACGCTCTCTTCGTTGAAGCAGGCTTGGTTTATCGCAACACTAACGATTATATCCAGCGCAATATCTTCAGCATGAGTGGGGGTAAATATGCCGCTACATATATCAACTATGGTAATGTGTTGACAAAAGGGCTGAACCTTTCAGCTCGCTACAGCTACTCCCACTGGTTCAGCATTGGCGCAAACTTCACCACTATGAATGTTTGCGACAACGAAAAGATTGCCGTTGGCTCTACAAAAGAGAATATCAACTATAAAGAACGACTGTCGAACCTGCCTTATCTGTTCGCTGACTCCGACTTTAATTTCTACTATGATAACCTCGGTCGTAAAGGTAATAAGCTGACGTTAACCTACGATAACCAGTACACCCATAGCTTTACCTATTATTCTTCAAATTTGGGAGCGAATAAGGACGACTATGTAGTTCCTAACCAGTTCTCTCATAATCTGTCGCTCTCTTATTCGATAGCTCACGGACGATATAACTTCTCGGTAGAATGTCGCAACTTCACCGATGCCAAGCTCTACGATAACTTCTCGCTCCAGAAAGCCGGACGTGCGTTCTACGGCAAGATTCGTGTTCACTTCGGCAACTAATCTCTCCCCAACCTCTATCTCTCCAATTACATCCATCTCGAAAAACATTATAAGATTCAAATATGAAATTAGAAAATCTATCCAAACTCGCTCTCTGCTCAGTTCTCGCTGCCGGCTTCACCGCCTGCACCGATGATGAACCTGCAAACAACTCCAACAACGAAACCCAAACAGGTGAAACAACCTTCGTATGCGCTACTTCGGTTGCCGACAACGATAAAACTGCAAACATCCTGTTGACCACTACCACTCTCGATGGCGGTTCAGTGTCGGCCATCAACAACGGCACGGTTAACGACGGCGCTACCGAATGGGTTTATGTAAATGATAAATACCTCTATGCGTTGACCTACAACCAGCAGAATGCCGGCACAACTCGCTCATTTGTTATGGGCACCAACAACCAGGTTGTAGCTCGCGATGCTGAATACAAAATCAGCCGCTTCTCATCCTACGGCCGCTACAACAATTATATCGTTACCGCTTCTACCGGTAGCGCTCCCTCCTCTTATGCCGATGAAGCCGGGAATCTGCCTAAGATGTTCCTGCTGAGCTACCTTGATGTTGAAAACGAAACATCATCAGCTAACGATACCAACAATAGCTCACTCTATATGTCGGAAAACTTCCTCGGCAACGGTGAATATGTAACTCTTTCAGGTTTCGAACAGGTTGGCGACAAGATGTTCTCTGCAGTAGTTCCCATGGGCCTTTCGCCCTACGGTTCTGCCATTGATGGCGGTAAATATATCCTCCCCGGCAATGAAGACTTAGTAAAGACTACCAGCGGAGGCTCAAACTCAAGCGCCTATGTGAAGGGTGAACTTCAGTACACTCAGTATCCTAACGAATGTTGGGTGGCCATCTTCGACAACGAAAAACTCGAAGGTAAGAAACTTATCCACACCGACAAAATCAGCTATGCTTGCGGTCGCTACAAATCGCAGTATTATCAGATGATTCGTCAGGCTGATAATGGTGACGTTTACGTATTCTCTCCCTCGTTTGCAAAATGCATGACCGATGCTCGTCAGCAGACCACCCTCGATGCCGGTGTAGTTCGTATCAAGTCGGGCGCCAGCGATTTCGATGCTAACTATTATGTAAATATCGAACAGCTTTCGGGCGGCAAGTCGTTCCAGCGCTGTCTGAATGCCGGCGGCAGCAACTTCCTCCTCTTTATGTATGGCTCTCAGCTGACCTCTAACCAGCAGGTTGCTAACCAGCTCGCACTGTTTAACGGCGAAAAGGGTACACTGACCTATGTAACCGGTCTGCCCGCATGGTCGGAAATCACCGAGTATAGCAAAACCGTTTACGCAGAAAATGGTTATGTATATATCGCGGTTATGTCGTCAGACTACCCTGCCATTTATAAGATTGACACCACTACCGGCGTTGCAACCAAAGGTCTTGTCCTTGAAGTTTCAACCGTGACAGCTATTGGTAAGCTCTTATAAAATCCGTAACTTTGTCGACGTTATTAATTCGTTATAAATGAAAGGTATATTTCGATCTATCCACAAGTGGCTTTCAATTCCGCTTGGACTCTTCATTACGCTGATCTGCTTTTCAGGAGCATCGCTAATCTTCGAAAAGGAGATTACCGAAGCCATGAACCACGACTTATATTATGTGGCAGACGCTTCGGGCGAAGCGCTCCCTGTAGAGCAGTTGGTTGCAAAGCTGTCAGAGCAGCTCCCCGAGGATGCTTCTGTCTCGGCAATCACAATCTCATCTAACCCCGAACGTGCCTATCAGGTTACGGCCGGAGAGCAGGGCACTCTGCTCGTCGACCAGTATACCGGCGAAGTGAAAGGCACTGTAGAGCGTCCGTCATTCTTTACCTCGATGTTTAAGCTTCATCGTTGGTTGCTTACCACACCGTCGAACGAAGGTATCTCGTGGGGAAAACTGATTGTTGGTATCTCTACTATTGCATTAGTCTTTATTCTCGTAACCGGTATTTTGATGTGGCTTACTAACCGCAAAAAGCCTTTGACTCAGAGTTTGAAGATTGTTGTTAATAAAGGTTGGATGCGATTCTGGCACGATCTCCACGTTGGTGGCGGTATCTACGTTACCATCTTCGTGCTGGCGATGGCGCTGACCGGTCTGACCTGGTCCTTCTCATGGTATCGCACCGGTTTCTATTCGCTCTTTGGCGTAGAAGAAACAGCCGGCGGTCACGGTGGTCAGGGCCGTCACGGTGGCAAACCTGAAGGCAAGGGTGGCAACTGGAACCATGGCGATAAAGGTGGCAAACCTGAAGGCAAGGGTGGCAACTGGAACCATGGCGACAAAGGTGGCAAGGAAGGTCGTTGGAATCATGGCGATAAAGGCGGCAAACCTGAAGGCAAGGGCAACTGGAATCATGGTGGCAACGCTGAATTTGCGAAAGCTGAAGTTGCTCAGGCAGATACAATCGAGGCTGTGGAAACAGTCAACCCTTACGCTTGCTGGCAAGCTATGGTCGACAATGTTACAGCAACCGTGCCCGACTACAAGCAGCTGACCGTATCTGACGGTAAAGTAGCAGTTTTACCTGCCGGACGTAATAGCATCCGCGCTACCGATAACTATAGCTTCGATGAAGCCGGAACCTCGGTTTCCTCTGTTGAGCTGTATGCCGATAAGGATAAGGCCTCAAAGATGCGTGGTGTCATCTACAATATCCACACCGGTGGATGGGGTGGCATGGTTACTCGCATTATCTATTTTATCGCCGCGTTGATTGGCGGAACGCTCCCCTTGACCGGATATTATCTCTGGTTGCGTAAGCGCAAGCGTCGCCGCGAACAGCAGGCAAAAGCCCCCAAAGCATAACCTACGCAAAGGTATAATTTAATTCTATAATAGCAGGAGCCGCGATTCGAGAGAACCGCGGCTCCTTTTACGTTGTATATAATTCCGAGAGTTATGGCTCTCGAAAGCGTTTCTGTTGAGAGATGTTTTTAGGCTAACTTAGTTTACGGTAGCAGCGCCCTGGCGAAGAATTCCTCCGGTCGACGGATTAAACAGAATGAAAATCGGAGCTTTCTTGTCGGTAAACGTTGCGGGCGACAGGCCGTAAACAACGCCAAGCTGAGCGATGTCTAATTTTGTAGAGGCGAATTGCTTTCCGTCGTAACTTACTGTTGCATTCAGCTCGCCGGGGATGCGATATGGCACACCGTTCTTGGGGAAGGTCAGCTCAACGCCTTTTTCGTTGAGGGGCATCTCGCCGCGTGCGGTTACTGTGAGGTTTAGATAAATCGGTGAACCGGAGAGGTCGGTAGAGTCTACGATGCCGTCAACCGCCGACAGGCGAGCTACCACAACTTTCGCTTGGTCGCCGTCGCTGAGCGCATTGGGATCAACTATGAAGCTTTCAACCTGGGTGTAAGTTGAGGTGGTGCCGACAAACATGGCTGTCAAGGCGTCCTCCTGGGCTTGGAGATTGTCGAGCATCAGCTGCAGCGATTTGCCGTCAGGGGGCATATTGTCGGCTTGGCCGGTAATCAGCTCACTGCGGGTTTGGCGAATGGCAAAAATAGCTTGTGCTGCCAATTCAGCGCGTTTTGCTGTAGACTGGCTCTGAAGCATTTCTTCGCTGATAACCTGCTTTGCGGCTGCGGTTTCCAGGGGGGTGGGGGCTGCTTTTTGAGCTTCCGGCAGGGTCGGCTCTTTGACAGATGGGCTCTCCTCGGTGTTGATGCTTAGAGGAATTCCGGCAGCATCGAGAGTGACATATACCGGGTTGCCTCCCTTGAATTGCATGGAGTAAGATTCGCTCTTATCCTGCACGCCGTGGCTGGCGATTACCGCCGATAATAGCTTAACGGAGTGAGATTCCTTAGTGATAGGATCTGAAATATTCAGATATTTCGGGGCGTAACGGTAAAATTCACCGGGCTTTTTGACGGTAATCTCTGCTTCGAGAGTTACGTCGATCATCGTTTTCGGAAGATTGTAAACTAAAGCGTAATCGTTAGCTTTAGTGGCCGACAGACGTTGGGTCTGCTGAGCTGTAGCGTTTGCGGAGGTAAATACTGCCGCTGCAATCAGAGGTAGGTATAACGCTTTCATTCTCAATAAATCTAATTCTTTGACCTCAGAGGGGATTATTTCATCGTTTCGCGGATAGCCTTGCCGATGTTGTTGGCGATGTCGCCGGCGGTTACGCCATATTCGCCATGCTCGGCTTGCGCCATTTCGCCGGCTATGCCATGGAGGTAGACGGCAGCGATGGAGGCTATTTCTGCCGGGTAGCCTTGAGCCATCAGGGCGAGCAATAGGCCGGTCAGCACATCGCCACTACCTGCGGTAGCCATGCCCGGACAACCGGATGAGTTGAAATATATCTTGCCGTCAGGACGCACGATAGCCGTGTATCGTCCTTTGAGGATAATCAGAATGTTATAATATTTAGCCATCTCCATTGCCTTACGCAGGCGTGCTTCCGACGATGGTTGCGGGCCAAACATGCGGTCGAATTCGCCGGCATGAGGGGTCATTACCGACAGCACCGGGATGTTATTCAGAATGGCCGGGCGCAACGCAATGCAATTCAGGGCGTCGGCGTCGAGAATTACGGGCTTATCGATTGTAGAGAGGAAATCTTCTAAGGCTTTTACGGTAAGTTCGTTTGTGCCGATACCGGGGCCGATAGCGATTGCTGAGAAATCTCTGTCGGGATGGATTTCTGTCAAGTTTAAGTCGCCGCGATTGTTGCGATACAACGCTTCGGGCACGGATGCTTGCATTATCTGGTATCCGCATTTCGGAGCGCTTACCGTCAGCTTGCCTACTCCGCCGCGCATTGCCCCGCGAGCTGCCAGTATGGCGGCTCCCATCATGCCGTAGCTGCCGGCATAAAGTATTGCAGAGCCGAAATCGGCTTTTGAGGAGAATTCTTTGCGATGGTGTAAACGGCGGGCAATATCGCGCTTCTCTAAGAAGCAGAAGTCAGCCGGTTGGGCAGCAACAGCTTCTTGGCTCAGACCAACGTCGAGCACTTTCCATTCCCCTACCAGTTCGGCATTGTCGGGAATGAAGAAACACAGACGCGGGAATTGTATGGCTAATGTCAGTGTGGCGTGAATAGTGTTGCGATTGATGATGCGAGGATTCCAATCGCCGAACATTCCCGATGGGAGGTCGATAGAAACAACCGTGGGGTGCTCATCGTTGATGTATTGTACTAACATCTTGAATCCGCCGGTCAGTTCTTCGCGAAGCCCTGCGCCGAAAAGGCCGTCAACAACCAGATGGCTCTGCGTTATTTTCGGGGGCATGAAGCGGTTGTTGATTTCATTGAATTCAATGTCGGGCGCAACCTGCAGCAACCTATCGCGAACGGCAGCACATTCACCCGAGAGTTTGTCGCCGCCGATATTAAACAAGTAGACCGAAGGATGAAACCCTCGTTCATGTAGAAGACGGGCCGTTGCCAAAGCGTCGGCACCATTGTTCCCGGGGCCGGCAAAGACGATGGTCGGCTTCGATGGGCGCCATCGAGCCGCTATTTCATCAGCTACTCCTTCAGCTACCTTCTCGATGATTTCTCCGGCGGGCACGCCTTCGGTCTCGATTGTGTAGCGTTCGATAGCTCTTATCTGTTCGTTTGTAAAGAGTTTCATTATGGTGCAAATTTACAAATTATCTTTTGAAATGACCTAATAAATCGCGCGCTTATGTGTAACATTATTACAAAAAATATTTTATACCGCAACAATCTCTGCATCGCCCCTGTGATTTTTGGCATATTCAAGCCTAAATGTCACAACATCCTGACGTTGATTCAAGCATAAAAAACGCTACTTCCCGATCGCGCAAATCTCAATATTTTTGGCCGAAAATTGGTAATAATCTCAAAAAGGTGTAAATTTCGACATTTGATAATCTCAAAAAGGTGTAAAATCCGAGGTTCAATAATCTCAAAAAGGTGTAAAGTCGAATGTAGGGGCTGGTTTATTTGCCGCTGTATATGGCGCAGTTGCTGTAAATTGGCGGGTTAAAATTGATGTTTGTTGGCGGAAAAATGAAGTGATGATTTGGGAAGTGGAGAAAAATTTTTTAATTTTGCACAATTATTCCAACCTGATGAAAGAAGTCACTTACAACGGGCTGACTTTTACGCCCTACATTCTGAAAGAACAAATTGACGCACGAGTAAAGGAGTTGGGTAAAACCATCTCTGAAGAATATCGTGGCAAACGTCCGCTGTTCCTGTGTGTACTTAACGGAGCTTTCCCCTTCGCAGCAGATCTCTTCCGCGAGGTTGATACTGACGCCGAAATAACCTTCATCCGTCTAAAAAGCTATGAAGGCACCTCTTCAACCGGTGTGGTAAAAGAGGTTATGGGTCTTAGCGAAAAGCTTGAGGGGCGCTCAGTGATTATTGTCGAGGATATCGTCGACACCGGTCACACTATCAAGCGCTTGCTCGACGACTTGAAAAAGCAGAATCCTGCCGACCTGAAAGTGGCAACGCTGCTCTTCAAGCCCGAATCGCTTTGTTGTGATGTAAAACCCGACTATGTCGGATTCTCCATCCCCCCGAAGTTTATTATCGGCTTTGGTTTGGACCTTGACGGTCTGGCTCGCAATCTCAAGGATATCTACGTCTTGAAGGAAAACGCTGAATAAGAACTCTCAGGAAGCGTTCATGGCCTTAATGCTTGGTAACACACCCTCCATCTGAGGCCTCGTCCTTATGGCCGGTGGCTATTGTCGCTACGATAGCTGTCGATGGTCATAATGGTGTAAAATAATATAGTGGTCGACTCCAATCATCGATCATCTCAATCTAAGGTAAATAACACATCCACAACTGATTAATGAATGTTGTAATCTTCGGCGCTCCGGGCAGCGGTAAAGGTACCCAGAGCGAAAAATTAATAGAACGTTACGGTTTGTTTCATATTTCAACCGGTGAAGTTCTTCGTGATCATATCGCACGTAATACGTCAATCGGACAGATTGCAAAAACATATATCAACCAGGGGCAACTGATCCCCGACTCGTTGATGATTAGCATCCTCGAAGAGATCATTGACAACGAACCCAAGGCCAAAGATGGAGTAATCCTCGATGGCTTCCCCCGCACGATTCCGCAGGCTGAAGCGCTTAACGCCTTCTTAGCCAAGCGTAATCAGCAGATTCATCATGTTGTCGGACTCGAAGTTCCGGAAGAGGAACTGGTTGACCGCCTGATCAAGCGCGGCGCTCAGACCGGACGTGCCGACGACAATATGGAAACTATTCAGAACCGTCTGAAGGTTTACCATGAACAGACTACTCCCTTACGCGACTTCTATATCAAGGAAGGGAAATACCGCTCAATCCATGGTAGCGGTAGTGTTGACGGAATTTTCGAGACGATCGTTGCCGCTATCGACAACGCCGCCGAATAAAATAACGATATAAAGGTGGTTTCGGCTCTGCAACCCGGAGCCGAAATTTCAAATTGTTTTCAACAGAATGTTAGAAAAAATCCACAGTCTTAAGGCCGAAATCGAGGCCCTTAAGGCTTCTACCCCCCAGGAGGTTGAGGCCTTAAGAATAAAATATCTTTCCAAAAAAGGAGAGGTAAGTGCACTTATGGCGGATTTCCGTAATGTGCCTGCCGACCAAAAGAAGGCCGTCGGCATGGAAATCAATGCCCTGAAGGAACTCGCTACCGAAAAAATCAATGCGCTGAAGGCCGCTACCGAAAGCGCTGAAACCCTCGACGACTCGCTCGACCTGAGCCGTACGGCAGCGCCTATTCCCTTAGGAACACGCCATCCGTTGTCGCTCGTTCGCGACGAGATTGTGGATATTTTCCGCCGCCTGGGCTTCACTGTAGCCGAAGGCCCTGAAATCGAAGATGACTGGCATGTATTCTCCTCATTGAACTTCGCTGAGGACCATCCCGCTCGCGATATGCAGGACACATTCTTCATTCAGCGTAGCCCCGATGTATTGCTCCGCACCCATACATCTTCCGTGCAGTCGCGCGTTATGGAGCATACCCAGCCCCCTATCCGCATCGTATGCCCCGGCCGCGTTTATCGTAACGAAGCTATCTCGGCTCGTGCCCACTGCTTCTTCCATCAGGTTGAAGCCCTCTATGTTGACAAGAACGTATCGTTCGCCGATTTGAAGCAGACTCTGCTCTATTTCGCTCGCGAAATGTTCGGCCCCGACACAAAGATTCGTCTTCGTCCGAGCTACTTCCCCTTCACCGAGCCGTCGGCTGAAATGGATATCTCATGTAACCTTTGCGGCGGTAAGGGCTGCGGATTCTGTAAGCATACCGGTTGGGTAGAAATCCTCGGTTGCGGTATGGTAGACCCCAACGTTCTTGAAGCCTGCGGTATCGACTCTAAGGAGCATTCCGGATTTGCTCTCGGTATGGGTATCGAACGTATCGCTAACCTGAAATATCGCGTTAACGACCTTCGTCTCTTCTCAGAGAACGACGTTCGCTTCCTGAAGGAATTTACTCACGCCCACTAATCCCTGAACTATCGATGCCGGGTCTGACTGACTTTTTGCTCGTAGGGGCGGGAGGCTGTCTTGGCGCAATGTCGCGTTACGCCGTGCAGCAGATCTCACTGTTTGACCGCGAAAAATTCTGGTCGACAGTAGATGTAAATCTATTGGGTTGCCTGCTGATTGGCATCCTTTGGGGAGTTTTCAACCATTATGGCGCTCCTCGTTGGGTTTATTGTCTATTCGTAATAGGTCTGCTGGGAGGATTTACAACCTTCTCTTCGTTCTCGCTCGACGCAATGCTGATGTTGCAAAGCGGACGCTGGCTATCATTCTTAACTTATATTCTGGTGAGCCTTATAGGCGGATTGGCGCTATGTGGCGTCGGCCTATGGCTCACCGGAAAAATCCTCTCCTAACCCTCTATGGCAAAAGCGCGTCTTACGCTCAAGGAGCGCTATCAACGGGTGCTCGAATGTTTCGCGGCTGAGATGCCAGATCCGAAAACCGAGCTCCATTACGACACCCCCTTCCATCTTCTATTAGCCGTAATCTTGTCGGCACAATGCACCGACAAGCGAGTAAATATGGTTACTCCGGCGCTATTTGAGGCATTCCCCGATGCAGCATCGTTAGCGGCATCCAACGAGGAAACCGTATTTGAATATATCCGCTCGGTATCTTATCCCAACAACAAGACTAAATCGCTATTGGGCGCAGCCCGCAAGCTGGTTGACGACTTCAACGGCGAAGTGCCCGACAATATTGACGATCTGCTGACTATCCCCGGTGTAGGGCGGAAGACGGCTAACGTAATGCTGTCGGTAGTGTGGAACCGTGCGGCAATGGCGGTGGATACTCATGTGTTTCGTGTGTCGGAACGTATCGGCTTGACCACTGATGCTAAAACCCCGTTTCAAACCGAGCAAACCCTGATGAAATATATCCCTGCAGAGCAAGTGCCCCACGCCCATCATTGGCTGATACTTCATGGGCGCTACGTCTGCAAAGCCCGTCGGCCCGATTGCCTCAATTGCGC
>CAZKYD010000032.1:0-8232 GCA_964556875.1 uncultured Alistipes sp. | reverse complement strand
CCCCCAATAGGTAAAAAGATAAATAAGGTAAATGGAATCAACATTCTTGACCGCAATCGAAGTTATTGGTACGATTGCATTCGCCATATCCGGTATACGCCTTGCTGCGTTTCGCCATTTCGACTGGTTCGGAGCCTACACCGTTGGCTTGGTAACAGCTATTGGTGGCGGTACGTTGCGCGATCTTTTGCTCGATGTGCCTGTGTTCTGGATGCAAACGCCTTGGTATCTTGCTGTCACCGGATTTTCGTTGGCGGTGGTAATTATCTTCCGCAATATTCTGGTCAGCAATAATCGAATGTTGTTCATTTTTGATACACTCGGGTTGGCGCTTTTCGCCGTCATCGGTATCGAAAAGACGTTAGCTTGTAATTATCCTCTTTGGGTTGCCAATATAATGGGTATGATTACCGGTGCTTTTGGTGGTGTCTTGCGTGACATCCTTATCAACGAGCAGCCGCTATTTTTCCGTAAAGATATTTATGCTACGGCCTGCATTGCCGGAGGAGTTGTTTACTGGTTAGCGCAGATCTGCAGCTTTGGAAGTGCCGGTTGTGAAATTGCGTGCGCCCTTACAATTGTAGCTCTTCGCATGGGCGCTCTCCGTTGGAATTGGCAGCTCCCGGTGCTTGCTCCCGATCCTGAAACTGCCGACTCTAAACCCGGGAATAAATCTAAGGACTAAGTTTCGAGGGGAATTAATGTGTAGCGGTGTGGAGTCCGTGGCGAAGCCATGATCCGCGAATAAGGCGGTATAGGAAGATCACACCGCGGAAGGTGAGCTCAATACACATTGCCAGCCATACACCGCGCAGACCGATAGTGCGGGCTAAAATTGCGGCAATCGGTAGACGTACTATCCAAATGCTAACAAAGTTCATCCCGGCGGGAATCACCGTGTCGCCAACGCCGACCATTATGCCGTAGGCTACGATTGAGGCGGCATACATAGGCTCTGCCCACGCTTCAATGCGCAATACTTCCGTGCCTAAATTGCAAATCTCTTCTACCGGTGAAAGCATTCCCATTACATAAGGGGCGGAGACATACAAAATAGCCCCCATGATAGTCATCACAACCATTCCCATTGCTACTGTAACATATCCCAAACGTTTGGCTAAATCGAGACGCTGAGCGCCGTAGCTTTGCCCGACAAGGGTAGTGGCGGCGTCACCGATACCGAATCCTGGCATATAGCAGAGACTCTCGGCAGTGACTGCAAATGCGTTGGCAGCTATGGCGACAACCCCGAGCGGGGCAACTATCAGGGTGATTACAATCTGCGCGCCACTTATAATGGCATGTTCCAGCGCCACCGGAGCGGAAACTTTAAAGGCATTGCGAATGATGGTGCCCCCGGGGCGGAAGGACCCATGTTCGCCGGTGCCGAAGATTTTTATGCCGTCCTGACGGAAACAGAGATACCACATCACTACCGATGAGATTACAATTTCGGCAAAGACCGTACCTAAGGCCGCGCCTAACACCCCTAATCCGGCGCCAGGAAGCGTGATATTTGCTCCGAGAAATGAGACAGTGCGAGTAGGGAATATCAGTAGGAAATTGAAAATCACATCGAGAATACACATCAAGACATTTAGTCCGCCCGGCACTTTCATATTCCCCGACGCTCGCAACACGGCGCTGCCCAGATAGTTAAAGATAAGAATCGGCAGGGCTAAAACGAATACAAGGAAATAAATCGAGGCATTATGTTGCACTTGCGGTGCCCCACCGAGCCATGCCGGCAGCTTGAAGGCGAGTAAGACGCCGATAAAGGCAACTATTGAACCTATCCCGAGGCAAGCCCCGATAGCCTGGCGTAACACCATTCGCGCTCCATGATAGTCGGTAGCGCCGACCTTATGGGCCACCTGCACAGAGAATCCCACCGTTGCTGAAGAGCAGAGTCCCCAAAAGAGCCAAAGGCTGCTGTTCATCAGTCCGATAGAAGCGGAATCGTCAGCGCCGAGTTGGCCTACCATCGCCGTGTCGATATATTGCATAATGATGCTCGACAGCTGTGCCATCATAGCCGGCCACGATAGTTTCGCAGCAAGTTTCAGGCATTGTCGACGATTCAGTGGCTCGCCGGATTGTATTTGTGGGATTCCTACCATCAAGAAATATAGTTAACGATGCGTCGCAGCCCCTCGGCAAGGCGATAGCGTGGGCACGCGATATTTATGCGAATGTAGCCGTCTGCGCCATACATTTCGCCGCAGTTTACCCATACTTTTGCTTTCTCTTTCAGTTCTTCTTCGAGCTGTTCAGACGGGATTTTTAAGGCTGAAATATCCACCCACGGGAGATATGTGGCTTCAAGTTTGGCGATAGGGCATTCGGGTAGATGCTGCGCCAGATATTCGCGCGTAAAAAGATAGTTGTCGAACAGGTATCGGCGCAGGGCGTCTAACCATTCGGCTCCATCTTTAGAGTATGCGGCTTTCAGCGCCACTACGCCGAAGGGGTTGACGTCACACACTTCGTTGATATTGATAGCGCGGTCGATAGCGTCGCGAGTTGGTTGATTCGGGCAGACGATGTTGGCGATTTGCAATCCTGCCGTGTTAAAGGCCTTGGAGGGGGAGAGGCAGATGATGGCTGACGGGTCGATCGTTCCGTAGGGTGTGTATTCTCTGCCGGGCATGGTCAGCTCGCAATGGATTTCATCGCTGATGACGGTTACGCCGTTTTCGTGGCAGATCTCTGCCACTTTGCGAAGCTCCTCTCCGGTCCAGATGCGTCCGGCAGGGTTATGAGGATTGCAGAGCAATAGCAGTTTGTTGTTGGGATCGGCGGCTTTCGACAGCAGGTCGTCAAAGTCCATTTCGTAGGTGAACTCTTGCTTTGATAGGTCGACTCGACGCAACTTACTCTCAACGATTTGGCAACCATTGTTGCGGATTGAAGAGAAAAAGCAGTTATATACCGGAGTTTGCACGATCACCCCTTCGCCCGGCCGGGCTAACGCTTTTATGATAGCTGAAATAGCGGGGACTACGCCGGAGGTGTAGATTATCGGCCGGTCGGAGAAATCGTAGCTATGACGTTCGATAAACCAACGATACATAGCCTCGTAGTAGTCACGGTCGACAAGCGTATAGCCAAACACTCCATGGTCTACTCTTTTATGGAGAGCGGCAACAATGCATGGCGCTGTGTGAAAATCCATGTCGGCAACCCAAAGGGGTAGCACATCCTGAGCGGAGTCCCATTTATACGACCCGCTGCCGCGCCTATCAGGTGCTATGTCAAATCGAGGATCCATCGTTCGTGGGGGGGGTAAATCGCTATTGTAGAAAAAGATAGTTCGGGTTAAATCTCGGTAGTTTAGGTTAAATCTCTGTCTCGATTTTGCAATCGCCCGGCTCCAGGAGATTCTTGTCGAGGATAACTTCACCTATGGCGTATGCTTTCAATGAGCCGGTGCGAGGGTTCTTCACACTGACAATCGGGGAGTTGACCGTAGCTGTCAGCTCTGAATCCTCGAATGAGAGGTCACATTCATCGCCCATGGTGCAATCTTCAAGGATGAGGTCGTGGGCGTAGCAGAGGGGCTGGGTGCCATTGATTTTGCAGCGCACGAGACGCAGGTTATGGGAGTGCCATCCGAGGAATTCGCCTGAAATTTCAGAGTCGTAAACCGTAACGTTTTCTGTCTCCCAAAAAGCATCGCGCGAGTTTATGACGGCGTTGCGGATCACTACGTTTTTGCAGTATTGGAATGAGTAGTTACCTTCCTGGCGATAGTTCTCGATGTCGATATCGGAGCAGTGGAAAAAGATGTAGTCGGCATTGTCGACTTCTACATTGCGAAGCTTGATGCCTCGACAGCTCCAGAGCGTTTCCTTCGCGTCGGGGATTTTGACGTTTTTAAGATATAGATTTTCCATTTCGCGGAACATCTTCGGCGCGTTTACCTGGCAGTCGATCATCTCAAGATTGCGTGAATACCAAAGGGCGGCACGGGCGCCTGGTTCGAACAGGCAGTTCTTGCAGCGGAAGGTGTCGACATGCCAATAGGGGTATTTCCCTTCAAACACACAATCTTCCGAATCAATGTTTGAGCAGCATTTAATGGCCGATTCGCCCGGATGAATTTTTACGCGTTCGAGGCGTAGATTATGGGTGGCGAACAGCGGGCGTTCACCTCCAAATTCTTTGTCAGCAACGAGTTGTAGCGACTTGGGAAATGATATAGGCTTAAATACGGGCGAAGTTGTTGTGCCATCAACCACCTTCGGTTCGGCGTGATTTTCTTGGTGTTTCATGACTTTCAGTCAGTAATAAGGAGTAAAAAGTTTGCCACCATTGTGGACTATGTTACAAAATTAGCAAAAATATTCGTAAATTTGCACCAATGGAAACTAACAATCGCAATGACTTTACGAATCAGAGCGGCCGAAACGGCACCCCTCGTACGATTTATGAGCGTGCTGCGCGGTATGGCGTATGGTTCGGTGTTTGGTTTACGGTGCTGTTTGCATTAAGTGTAGTGTCAATGCATGTCCCGCTGCTGAATATCGTAGCGATGATGATGGCGTTGATGGTGCCTTATTTTGCATTCCGCTTTCAGCGTAAAACATTTGTCGACAGTCACGGTCTGTCAAGTTTCTCCGCAATATGGCTTCAAGGCATACTCTCGTTTGCCGGCGGGTCGCTGATTCTGTGTGCGACTTCGTATGTCTATATGCGTTGGATGAACCCCGATTTTATCCTTGATACGGTTCGTATGGGGATAGATTTCTACAATAACGATGCTATGGGCGAAGCCGGAGCAGAAATAGCTGACCAGCTGCAGATGATGGTCGACCTTAAGTTGTTGCCTCAGCCGGTAACGGTTTCAGTTATGTGGCTATGGTTAGGCCTGTTTTCCGGTTCACTCTTATCCCTGGTGCTTGCAATGGCGGTTCGTCTCATTAAGGTGCCGATTAAGTAAAAAACGAAATGAATAGTCAGAATTTTCCTGTAGATATTTCTGTAGTAGTACCTCTGTTTAACGAGGCTGAATCGCTCCCGGAGCTTCAAGCCTGGATTGACAGAGTTATGAAAGCCAATGGCTTTTCGTATGAAGTTATATATGTTAACGACGGCTCTACCGACAGCTCTTGGAAGGTAATTGAACAACTTTCCGAGCAATATCCCCAGGTCGTTCACGGTATATGCTTCCGCCGCAACTACGGTAAGTCGCCGGCGCTCTATAATGGCTTCAAGGCTGCAACGGGCCGCGTTGTGATCACGATGGATGCCGACCTGCAGGATTCTCCCGATGAAATCCCCGAACTTTATCGCATGATAACCGAGGATGGCTACGACCTTGTCAGCGGTTGGAAGCAGAAACGCTACGATCCGCTGTCGAAGACTATCCCTACAAAGCTGTTTAACGCTACTGCCCGCAAGGTTAGCGGTATCAAGAATCTCCACGATTTCAACTGCGGCTTGAAGGCTTATCGCAATAAGGTTGTGAAGCATATCGAGGTATATGGCGATATGCACCGCTACATTCCTTATCTGGCTAAGAACGCCGGTTTCACCAAGATTGGTGAAAAGGTAGTCCATCATCAGGCCCGCAAATATGGCAAAACCAAGTTTGGCCTTGACCGTTTTGTAAATGGCTATCTCGACCTCGCAACCCTCTGGTTTACCAATAAGTTTGGCGTTAAACCGATGCACTTCTTCGGGTTGCTCGGTTCGCTGATGTTTATCTTAGGATTGTTTGCGGTAATCGCTGTCGGAGCTCATAAGCTGTGGGCTATGGCAAATGGATATCCCTACATTCTGGTTACCGATTCGCCATATTTCTATCTGTCGTTGACATTGATGCTGTTGGGTACTCAGCTGTTCCTGACAGGGTTCCTCGGAGAACTTATCGTGAGAAATTCATCGCGCAGAAACGATTACGAAATTGAGACGCAGTTTTGATTTGCAAAATTAAAAATATGATTTCAGGGGCTGGCCGCTGTGGGTTCATGGCGGTAGCGGTCTCCGTGGTTTTGATGGTGACAATGCTGACGGGTTGCAATTCGTCAGGTTGTTCCGACAATCAGAGTGCGCTCCCGTTGATGGGCTTTTACGATAGCGCTACCGGTAGCCAAATTACGCTAAGCGGTCTTGAACTTGGTGGCGTTGGTGCGCCGGGCGATTCGCTGTTGATCTTGGCAGGCGAAAGTTGCAGCCAGGTTTATCTGCCGTTTCGTGATGGGGTGACCTCAACGTCGTTCTATATCCGTTATAGTCAGGAGGGAATCAACTCTGCGGCTTACAACGACACGATTACGTTTGTCTATAATTCCGAGCCATATTTCGCATCGAGCGAGTGTGGCGCAATGTATAAATATCAGATTCTTGAGGCAACAACAACTCATCATCTGATTGATTCAATCGCCGTTACAGATCCCATAATTACGAATGTGGACCTGGAGCGCATTAAACTTTTCTTCCGTACATCCTCGTCAGACGACGATACCGACAACTCGGATGACGTTGAGAATGGCTCTTCAGATAATGAAGAGGAGAATCCCGAGGAGGGGGATGAGGCATGATGCGTGGCGGTTGGAAGAAACGATTATTTGATGCCTTGAGGGGCGTGGCGCTGTTGGCATGTCTGCTGATAGTTGTCGATGCAGCCGCTCAGCGACGTGTTACTCCCGTTAAGGCTGGCTCGAAAAATATCGTTGGCATTAATGAGAATAAGCAACCGGGCGATTCGATCGACCGCTCCAGATTGGTGCAGATGGTCGATGATAAAGGGAATAAAATCCTGGTAGATACGGTCTCCGGCAAGGAAGTGCCCGACACTATCGGCATGGCTGAAGCTAAAGGCCCAAAGATGAAATATCCGTTGCTGTATAGTGCTACGGTCGGTGTGGATATTTGGGATCCTTTGATGCGAGCCTTTGGTCAGAGCTATGGCATAATTGGCTTCTCAGCGGAGGTAAACCTTCACAATCGTTATATCCCCGTTTTTGAAGTTGGTCTTGGCAATGCCAATTCTACCCCTTCGAATCAGAATTATACTTACAAGGTTGGAATGACGCCATATTTCCGCCTTGGTATGAACTATAATTTCCTGTTTAACGGCAATCCGGATTATCAGTTTGTTGGTGGTATCCGCTTTGGTTGGAGTCATTTCAACTATCAACTGTGTGACGTCAATATCTCCGACAACTATTGGGGGGAAGATCAAACGCTGAATTTCCCGCAGCAGACATCGTCGGTCACATATATGCACGTGTTGTTTGGCTTGAGAGTCAAGATCTGGAAAGCAATATCAATGGGGTGGAACCTCCGATTCCGTGCTATCCTGCATGAAACGGCTCAGCCTAACGGCAAGCCATGGTATATCCCCGGATATGGGGCCCGTGGCGGTATCATGACCGGCTCGTTCTCGGTGTTCTATACGTTTGATTTGGCCGGTAAAAAGAAGGAAGCGGCGTTGCCTCCCGGCTTTGAAATAGAATCGTCAGAGAGCTTAACAACTCCCGACGCTGCGCCTCAGGCTTTTCCCGAATCATCTACTGAGGCATCAGCAGCCCCTTCGGAGACTGAGGCTATTGATGAAACAACTACTTCTGTAGAGCCTTCGCCGGAATCAACATCGCCGGAAACAACGGAGGCTCCAATCGTCACAGAATAAACAAAACCCTTAAAATATAATGAAAATAGCAATTTGTAGCGATCATGCCGGTTATGAATTAAAAAGCATTATCGAGGGTTACCTCGAATCGCAAGGCAAAGAATACGAAGATTTCGGAACTTATTCCGCAGAATCGTGTGACTATCCCGATTACGCCCATCCGGCAGCATTCGCCATTGAAGAAGGCCGTTGCTATCCCGGAATCGCAATTTGTGGTAGCGGTAATGGTATCGGAATTACCCTCAATAAGCACCAGGGAATTCGTGCAGCTCTCTGCTGGAATGTAGAATTAGCACGTCTTGCACGTCAGCACAACAACGCCAACGTGTTAGTTCTGCCCGCTCGTTTTATCGATTCCGTAACCGCCTTAGCAATAGTCGATGCCTTCTTTGCTACCGACTTTGAAGGTGGCCGCCATCAGCGCCGTATCGACAAAATCCCCGTCCCCAAATCCTAACACCCACAAGTCTAAATCAATAGATGTAACGTAAAAAAGGCATCCCGAGCGGGATGCCTTTTTTACGTTATATGGCTACCGGGGAATTATTCGCCGGGAGCGATAGCGCCTGAGGGGCAAACCTCTGCGCAGGTGC
>CAZKYD010000031.1:16658-20896 GCA_964556875.1 uncultured Alistipes sp. | reverse complement strand
CGCCTCATCCTGGGGTTACCCACACCCCCGCGCCCTCCGGGCTCTCTCCGCTCGTTGTCTCACCTCCCCCTGGCCGCCTCGCCATCATGCTGACTTGGTATGGTGCCCGGCCTCGGAGAGGACGGCCGTCATGTCGTTTTCGTATCTCCATCCCCGGTCGCGGCGGCGGGGTGGGGCGGCAAAAATAAAATAAATAAAAAAGATGGGATTGGATTGCGGGATTTTGAAAAAAAAGTTGTACTTTTGTAAAAATTTGGATAACTATGGCCGGAGACCTGCAACAGACAATCGAACGCCTACGGGCTAAGATGCTGGTCGTTTCCGACCGGTTCGCTTTGGTGAGCGAACAGCGCGACCGCGCGTTAGCGAGAATCGCCGAGTTGGAGAACGATTTGACACGCGAGCGCAAGCTGGTAGCGGAGTTGCGCCAAGAGGTTGATTTCCTCAAGATTGCAACCACGATAGCCCCGGATCGCAAAGACGTAGCCAAAACCCGAAGCCTGTTGTCCGAGTTAGTGCGGGAAATCGACAAGTGTATTGCCGACCTCAAAGAATGACAGAAGATAAATTCAATATAACGATACGCATTGCGGGTCAGAACCCCATCGCCCTTCAGATCAACCGAGGGGATGAGGAACGTGTCCGCAACTCCGAGTATCAAGTCAACCGCCTCTGGGGCCGTTGGCGAGAGCGCTTCCCTGAGAAGAACTCGATGGAGGTGCTCGCGATGGTAGCGTATCAGTTTGCAGATCTGTTCTTCAAGACCAGCCAAACCGCCGACGAAGCGAACACGATGTTAGGCGATTTTGAGAAAGATCTCGACAAGATGCTCCATGGCTTTGGAGCCGACGCGGCGGTAGGCCCGTCGTCGGACGCCGAAGCCGATAACGGAAAAGATGCGGCAGAAGGGAAAAGCAGCCATTGGGCCATCTCTTAACGCCGGCGTCTACTTTGCTTGAGGGAGAGGGTAAAGCTCCCGAATATGTATCTGTTTTCTACTTTGAAACAATAACTTATCGGTGAACCGCATGCAAATCAGGGCTCTGCCCGGGTTTGACACGCGGCTTTTTTATTGCCGCACCCCCCAAGGAGATAAGTTAAACAATATATTGAAAGTCAAAAAGTAAATAAGAACTAGAACCCCGATAAATTACCCTAAAAGACAATATGAACGTATATATTGAAGTACTGATTTATATTCTGATAGCAGTGGTTGCGGCCGCAGCCGGTGTGCTCGGAACGATATTAGTCCAGAATAAGATTGCCCGAAGCCGAGCCAAGCAGATCGTTGAGGAGGCAAAACGCGAAGGCGACGTTATCCGCCAGCAGCAACTCCTGAAGAGCCGCGAAGAAAGCATGAAAATCAAGGAAGAGGCTGAGCGCAACGCTAACCAGCGCATGTCGAAAATCCAGTCGGCAGAGTCGAAGATGAAGAAGCGCGAAATGGAGCTGAACCAGCAGCAGCAGGAAAATCAGCGCAACCGTGCCGACATCGAGACCCGCCGCCAGAAACTCGACGCCGAAGAGAGCGTAATTGCCAACAAGAAAGAAGAGCTCGACAAGCTGAAACGTACAGCCCAAGATACCCTCGAACATATCTCCGGCCTCTCTGCCGAAGAAGCAAAGGAAAAACTCGTCCAGTCGATGAAAGATGAAGCGAAAACCGCTGCCGCATCCTACGTCAACGACATCATGGACGAAGCAAAGATGACCGCCAACAAGGAAGCCAAGCGCATCGTTGTCCAGACAATTCAGCGAGTAGCTACCGAAGCCGCCATCGAAAACTCGGTAACCGTGTTCCATATCGACAGCGACGAAATCAAAGGTCGCATCATCGGTCGCGAAGGTCGTAACATTCGTGCCCTCGAAGCCGCTACCGGTATTGAAATCATCGTCGACGACACCCCCGAAGCTATCGTGCTTTCAGGTTTCGACCCCGTGCGTCGCGAAGTGGCCCGCCTGGCGCTCCATCAGCTGGTTGCCGACGGACGTATCCACCCCGCCCGCATCGAAGAAGTTGTCACCAAGGTGCGCAAGCAGATTGAAGAGGAAATCATCGAGACCGGTAAGCGTACCGCCATCGACCTCGGTATCCACGGCCTGCACCCCGACCTGATCCGCATGATTGGTAAGATGAAATACCGCTCAAGCTACGGTCAGAACCTGCTGCAGCACGCTCGCGAAACTGCCAACCTCTGCGCTATCATGGCATCGGAACTCGGCCTGAACCCCAAGAAGGCTCGCCGCGCCGGCTTGCTCCACGATATAGGCAAGGTGCCCGACGAAGAGCCCGAACTGCCCCACGCAATTCTCGGCATGAAGCTCGCCGAAAAATATAAAGAGAAACCCGAAATCTGCAACGCTATCGGTGCGCACCACGACGAAATCGAGCAGACAACCCTGCTGGCACCGATCGTACAGGTTTGCGACGCCATCTCCGGCGCACGTCCTGGCGCACGTCGCGAAATCGTTGAAGCCTACATCAAGCGTCTGAACGACCTCGAGCAGCTCGCCATGAGCTATCCCGGCGTACTGAAGACCTACGCTATCCAGGCAGGTCGAGAATTGCGCGTGATTGTCGGTGCCGACAAGATTGACGACGTACAGACCGAAAGCCTCTCTAACGAAATCGCAAAACGAATTCAGGATGAAATGACCTACCCCGGTCAGGTAAAGATTACCGTCATCCGCGAGACCCGCGCCGTAAGCTTTGCGAAATAATTTGCGCTCTATTTCCTCCTATATTTAAATTACAACTATGGAAAAAGAGCAAGAAAAAGATACAAGCAAACTGCAACCCGCTGCCCCCGAGCAGCCCGCAAAGCAGCCTGAGGCTCCTGCAAAGGAGGCCCCTGCTGCCAAGCAGCCCGAAAAGGTTACGATTGAGAACTCTACCGGCTGCTGCGGACGTCGCTGCGCAACCTGCGAGCGCAATGCAACCTGCGGCAAGGATTCTACATATCAGGATTCAACCGGCTGTTGCGGCAACTGCGCCATCCGTGGTAAGCTCCAGAGCTACAACTATCTGGAGGACATCCCCGGCGGTTATGCTGACGACGACATGGTTGAAGTTATCTTCAAGAACACTCGTAAGGGTTACTACCTCAATTCCGCCAAACTGCAACTCGCCGTTGGCGACATGGTTGCGGTAGAAGCCTCCCCCGGCCATGATATCGGCCGCGTGTCACTGACCGGCGCACTGGTGCGCCTGCAGATGCGCAAGGCCAACATCAAGCCCGACGCCGAAGTGCGCCGTGTGTTCCGCAAGGCGAAGGCCTCCGACCTCGAACGCTATGAGCAGGCAAAGGCTCGCGAAAACGAGACGATGATCCGCTCGCGTAAGATTGCTGCTGACCTCAAGCTGAACATGAAGATCGGCGACGTAGAATATCAAGGCGACGGCAATAAGGCAATTTTCTATTACATCGCCGACGAACGTGTCGACTTCCGCCAACTTATCAAGGTGCTGGCTGAAGCCTTCAAGGTTCGTATCGAGATGAAGCAGATCGGTGCACGCCAGGAAGCCGGCCGCATCGGTGGTATCGGCCCCTGTGGACGTCCACTCTGCTGCACCACCTGGATGACCAACTTCGTCAGCGTCTCCACCGCCGCCGCCCGTTATCAGGATATCTCGCTGAACCCGCAGAAACTTGCCGGGCAATGCGCCAAGCTGAAATGCTGCATGAACTTCGAGGTAGACACCTACGTTGAAGCCTCCAAAAAGCTCCCCCCGAAGGATGCGAAATTGGAGACCGCCGACAATGTCTACTACTATTTCAAGGCCGACATCTTCAAGCGCGAAGTTACCTATTCAACCGATAAGAGTATCCCTGCTAACCTGGTTACGATCAGTGCACGCCGTGCGTTTGAGGTCCTTAACCTCAATAAGAATGGTGAAAAACCGCTGTCGCTTAACGAAGACGCCAAGGGAGAAAAGAAATCGGAATATGCCGATATCCTCGGCCAGGATTCGCTGACCCGTTTCGACTCTAAGAAAAAGAAGAAACGCAAGCAGAAGCCTGCCGCTAACGGCAAGGGTGACGATTCCCAGCCTCAGCAGCCCCAGCAAAAGGAGGGTAAACCTCAGGAGCCGAAGGATGGACCTAAGCCTCAGAAAGATGGCCAAAAGCCCCAGCAGCCAAAGCCTCAAGGTCAGCCAAAACCCCAAAAGGACGCTCAGCCCAAGCCCCAGCAACCTCAGCAGAAAGATGGGCAGAAGCCGCGCAACCCGAATCGCC
>CAZKYD010000031.1:0-16558 GCA_964556875.1 uncultured Alistipes sp. | reverse complement strand
AATCGCCCCGAAGGCAACAAGAAAGACGGACAGAAACCCGAAGGACCGCGCAAACCGGCCCCGGAAAATAATAAGGGTGGTAACCCCACTGAATAATAATGAAGAAGCTCTCCATTAAATCCACGTTGATAGCCCTACGCCTATTGATGGCTGTAGGGCTGTCGGCCATACTTGCCCCGGCGTTGCTGAGCTCCTGCGTGGAACCGACCAACGACTATGCCGAGTATGTAAACCTCCCGGAAGAGGGGTGGAAATATGGAGATACACTGACCTTTACCCCGGTGCATCCCGACTCGATATGCCGCGGACGGCTGGTGGTCGGCATCCGTCATGAGAATAGCTTCCCGTTTACAGCTGTATGGCTGGAGGCTACATATATGGATAACGGTCATCGCCGCACAGACACTATCGGTATCCCCCTTGCCGACCGCTTCGGTAACTGGATAGGGCGCGGTATCGGGGCCTCGTTCCAAGCTACAGACACACTCCCGAGCAGTTTTACCCATTGCTCAGGACAAAAGATAAAAATACGACATATAATGCGCTCTGATACCTTGCAGGGCGTATCGCAGGTGGGAATTTTCTTTATCCCTGCCAAGTAAGTAGTAATCAAACAGTTTTTTACGAAAATATGGAAAACCTGATACTTCTCCCTGCGGGAGAACTTGACCTCCGACTTAAAAAGCTCCGCACAGCGGCAGCAGAGGCCGGCCACACCGGCGCATTCCTGCTCGCTGATAATGCGATTACATATTATCTTACCGGCCGTGTATTCAGCGGCTGGGCATATATCCCCGTAGATGAAAGTTTGGCGCCTTACTGGTTCGTTCGTCGTCCGGTAGGCTTGCAGGCTGACAACCTCATTGAGGTTCGCAAACCTGAAGATATCCCGGCGCACCTTACCGCTGCCGGCTATCCCATGCCGGCGGAAATCGGCTTGGAGATGGACGTTATGCCTTTCTCTACCGTAACTCGCTTGCAGGCGGTGTTTCCCGAGGCTAAGCCGTTCAGCGCCTCGAAGTGTATCGGTCAGGCTCGTGCGGTAAAAACCGACCTTGAAGTAGCTCTTATGGATCGCTCTGGTGTGCTCCACGAAGCTGTTTATCGCAAGATTCCGTCGCTGTTTATTCCCGGCATGACCGACAATCAGCTGGATATCGAAATCGAACATATCTCGCGCTTGGCGGGCTGCCTCGGCCAGTTCCGTATCGCCGGTAAGTCGATGGAATTTTTCATGGGAAATGTGCTCACCGGCGAAAATGCCGATACCCCCTCCCCCTACGATTTCGCAATGGGTGGCGGCGGTCTGCACCCCTCCCTGCCCGTTGGCGCTTGCGGCGAGGAAATCAAGCGTGGCTCAACGGTGATGGTTGACGTTAACGGCGACTACACCGGCTACATGACAGATATGACGCGCGTATTCTCTTATGGCGAAGTGCCCGCTGAGGCGCTGGCTGCCCATCAGTGCTCAATCGAGATTCATAAGGAGTTCCGCCGTATGGCTGTTCCCGGCACCAAGGCGAGCGACCTCTACGAAATGGCAGCTACCAAGGCCCGCGAAGCCGGTTTTGAGAAATACTTTATGGGCCACCGTCAGCACGCTGCGTTCTGCGGCCATGGTATCGGCATCGAAATCAACGAAAGCCCGGTAATTGCGCCCCGCAGCCGCGACATTCTGCAGGCTAACAATGCTATCGCTATGGAGCCCAAATTCGTTATCCCCCACGTTGGAGCCGTTGGTATCGAGAATACCTACATCGTAACTCCGGAGGGTGGCCGTTGCATCACCAACGCCCCTGAAGAAATTCTCCCCCTCGACTAAAACGCATCAACAATGAACCTGTCAGACAAACTGCAAAATAAAGTCTTTAAGCTCGTCGGCGAAGCTGCTGACAGCCTCGACCGCGAATGTTACGTGGTCGGGGGATATGTCCGCGACTTGCTGCTTGAACGCCAATCTAAGGATATCGACTTCGTAACGGTTGGAAGCGGTATTGAGGTTGCAAAGGCTGTCTCCAAACTGCTGAAGGGGAGCCACCTGAGTGTGTTCAAGAATTTCGGCACGGCGCAAGTGAAATCGCGCTCTGTAGAATTGGAGTTTGTCGGCGCTCGTAAAGAATCATATCACCGCGAATCGCGTAAGCCTATCGTTGAAGACGGTACGCTCGACGATGACTTGGCGCGTCGCGACTTTACGATAAATGCCCTGGCGGCGTCGGTCAATGCTGGCAGTTTCGGCGAAGTTATCGACCACTATAATGGTCTCGACGACCTCGAAAAGGGATTGATTCGTACACCGCTCGACCCGGATATCACCTTCTCCGACGACCCTCTGCGCATGATGCGCGCCATCCGTTTCGCCACTCAGCTGAACTTCACTATCGTTGACGAAACGTTTCAGGCAATCTCGCGAAATGCCGCCCGCATCAAGATTATTTCGCGCGAGAGAGTGATGGATGAGCTGATGAAAATCATGAAGGCTCCGCGCCCATCGGTGGGGTGGAATCTGCTGATGAAATCCGGACTGCTGAAATTCATCTTCCCCGAGCTGCAAGCGATGAAGGGAGTGCAAGTTGTGGAGGGTATCGGCCATAAGGATAACTTCTTCCATACCATGGCGGTGCTCGACAATGTTGCCGAAAAATCCGACAATGTATGGCTTCGCTGGGCAGCCCTGCTCCACGATATCGCAAAACCCGTCACAAAGCGTTTCGACCAGAAATTGGGCTGGACGTTCCATGGCCACAACGCCGTCGGCGCCAAGATGGTGCCCCGCATTTTCCGCCAAATGAAGTTCCCGATGAACGCCAAAATGAAGTACGTTCAGAAGCTGGTGGAGCTCCATATGCGCCCTATCGCCCTGGTTGAGGATGAAGTTACCGACTCAGCTGTGCGCCGACTGCTTTTCGACGCCGGCGACGATGTTGACGATTTAATGCTACTTTGTGCGGCGGATATCACCTCTAAGAATGCCGATAAAGTGGCGCGTTTCCGCGAGAACTATCTGCTGGTAAAACAGAAAATGGTAGAGCTGGAGGAGCGCGACCGTGTCCGCAATTTCCAACCCCCGGTCGACGGTATTGAAATCATGCAGACCTTCGGTATCGGCGAATGTCGCGAAGTAGGCATGATCAAAGATCGCATCAAGAACGCCATCCTCGACGGCGAAATCCCCAACGACCACGATGCCGCCCACGCCCTAATGCTCACCTTCGCCGCTTCCACCCTCAACCTCACTCCCCTCCAATAAACAGTTGGATTATTGTTCAAAGTTCGGTTTCTATTGAACAATGATGAGGGCTTTAGGCTCGATTTTAGGATATAGAAATAGGTCATAGTTCATTGTGAATGGACTATGACCTATTTCTTGTATGATTAGTTCCGGGCTATTGAGCGGGGAATGAGAAATCAGAGGGATTAGAGGGTGTAGAAGGTGGTGAAGGCGGCGATGGTGGAGAGATGGTCCGCAACGGCGGCAGTTTCGCGGCAGGAGTGCATGGCCCACTGGGGCGCGCCCATGTCAACGCCTTCGAGTTCGATTTGCGAGGTCAGGATGTTGCCGAGGGTTGAGCCACCGGCAGTGTCGCTATGGTTGACGAAGGTCTGACAGTTGATGCCGGCTGCGGTGCAAATTGAGCGGAAAATCGCGGCGGAATGGGCATCGGTCATATACTTGCAGTTGGCGTTGATCTTGACAACCGGGCCGTCGCCGGGGATGGGATGGTTGGTGGGGTCCTGCTTGGAGGGGTAATTGGGATGCAGGGCGTGGCCGTTGTCGGCTGAAATCATGAAGGAGTTGGCAACAGCACGCGAGAAGTCCTCGGGGCTGTGGACGCATTCTTGATTGTCGCAATACAGGCCGGTGACGATGCGCTCGAGGATAGAGCGAAGAATCGGGGAAGCAGCACCTTGCTTTGTGCCGGAACCGGTCTCTTCGTTGTCGAAAATCGCCATTACGCGGGTCTGGCAAGCTTCGGATGCCGCAATTTCGCCAGAGGCGGCGCCCTTTTTGGATGCTAAGAGAGCGGCGAGGGCGGCATGGGCCATCTCGAGGTCGTCGATGCGCCCTGAGGAGATAAATTCGTTATTGAGGCCGAAAGTGCAGGCCGGAGTGGTATCGTAGAGGGTGAGGTCGAAGTCGAGGATGTCGACGGGCTCTACATTGAGCTCTTGTGCCACCATGCGGGTAAGTAACCCCTTCCCTTCCTCTTTAGAGCTGACGCGCCCGAGCACCGGGAGCATATCGCGCTGTTTCGACAGTGGATTCCCGTCGTTGACCGAGCGGTTGTAGTGGATAGCCAAGTGGGGGATTGTGAGCAGCGGACGGCGGAAGTTTACCAGCCTTGTTTCGGGTTTCAAAGGGGATTCACCTTTCAGGATAACTCGCCCGGAAATAGAGAGCGGACGGTCGAACCAGGTATAGAGAATCGGGCCACCGTAAACTTCGGTATTGAGGGTTACAACGCCTCCTTCATTGACGATTTCGGCATTAGGCTTGATGCGGAAGCCGGGGGAGTCGCTATGGGCGGTGATAATGCGGAATCCGGCGGTTGGGTCGCTGCCAACGATAAACGCAAACACTGCGGAGTCGTTCTTCACTACATAATGGCAGGCACCGGGACGCAACTGCCAGGCGTCGGCCATTTCGAGTTTGGTGAAGCCGGCTGCCTCAAGGCGTTCTGAAATATTTTGTACTGCAAGGAAATTGCAGGGGGATTCGTTGAGGAATTGGAGTAGGTCGGAGGTTAAGCTGTTCATGGGGGGATTAAGAGTTTAGGGGGGAACGCCGAGAATGCGCTCCGAGTTGTGTTATTGGCGGCGCGACGAACCGAACGGCGGCTCGTTGAAGAGGTCGATCATCTCCTGTTGGATGTCGAATACATCCTCCGGTTTCAATGGGCGCAGCGGCTCGAACCAGCGGAATTGCGGCAGATAGAATAGCTGTTTTTTCGCCAGATATAGCGGCGTCATGGTGCCGGAGGTCTCAGACCAAAGCTTCATGCGGTCCATATTTTTCCCGGTGAAGTCGACAGCCATATATGAGCTTTCGATGTTGGCAATCTTGTTGTAGGTAGAGTCGTTCTCCTGAGGCAACATAATTACCTGCACATTGCCACTGACGTCGAGATGATGGAGCTCGCCGTCTTTGAATAGGGCATACATATCTTTGCCGGTCAACTGGTTGTAAAATTCTTCGTCGATATGCTCGGCGGTGAAGCCGAATTCGGGAAGGTGGGCCCAGTCGACGGTAGAGTCGTTCATGTGGATAATCATTCTGTTGCCGAAGATTTGGCGCTCTTCGTTCCAGACTACGGGGTGGCGGTCGAGATAGAGCAGCGAATCTTTGCTAACGAAGGTCATAGAGTCGCAAAGCCCTTGCAGGTCAACGCGGTAGAATTTTACGTTGGGGGAGGCCACGAGATAGTGGATAGTATCGGCGGGGGCAGCCACGCTATCAATCTGTGCGAGTGCCGGACGGCTACCCGGCGAGCTTTCGTTGCTATCCGCTGAGCTTGCGGAAGTATCTGCCGGGGGTGCAGTAGTAGCAGGAGGCGTCGGTAGGCTATCCGGAGGGGCTGGAAGTCCTTCGGTCGGCACCGGAAGCGCCGGCAAGCTATCATTTAGCATCGGTAAGCTATCTGTCGGTACCGGTAGACTATCAGTCGGTATCGGCAAGCTATCGGCGAGTACAGGTAAGCTATCCGATGGGGTAATGAGCAAGGGGAGGCTATCGGCAGGAGCAGCTGGAGCGAGCTTAGCCGGGGCGTTTTCCTCTTCAGCCGAGGCGGGTGCCTGAGGGAGGATTATGCGGCGGTAGGTGGTAATGGTATCGCCGTGGAGGTAGAGGGTGTCTTTGCGAGAGTACTCGCGGGCGAGGGCGCGGCCGTAAACGCGTGCCGAATCGAGGTCTTCATAATAGAAGCCGTATTCGCCGTTGAGGATTACTTTGTGGGTGGTGTCGACCATCTCAATGTTGCCAAAGGCCTCGCCAAAGCCGGTCTGTTGGTTGTAGTAGAGGGTGTCGCCGATGAGGGTATTGCCGTTTTTGGCTACAACCTTTGAGCGACTGAAGAGGTCGGCTTGCTGGGTGTCGGTGTTGTAGGTGCCGTCGTGGGTGTAGATGGTTCCATCTTTCGACACGATGGTTGAGGTGGTGTCGAGGACTGCAACGTGAGTGTTGGTGTTGTAGAGCATCTGCTCGGAGTAGATGTCGAGGGTGTCGCGATCTCTCAGCGAGTGCAGAACAACATTATCGCGGAATAGCGCGTCTTTTGATGATGGCGAATATTCACCATACCAGGATGTTAGCTTGTTTTTTGGATCGGTTAGCACACCGCCGAACTCGTAGTAGCCGAGGTCGATGCCAAGGTCGTAGTTGAAAAGGTCGGTGGTGAGGGTTACGTCGCGGTTGATGAGCTTGACTTTCTTGCCGGTGTAGGCGTAAAGCACCGCCATTTGGGTGGTGTCGGCATAGGTCAGCTCGTCGGCGTAGACGAAGAGGGTATCTCCCTGACGCATACGTACATTTCCGTAGGCTTCGATGGCTCCGGGATTGTCGTAAAAGTGGGCGCTGTCGCAGTACATGAACATTCCGCCACGGCGAAATTCAACGTTGCCGGTTACGATCTGGTAATCTTCGCGTGCTCCTTTCATTAGCAGGTCGGCACGTTCGAGGAATACTTTCCCGGTTTGGTTACGGTTGGCAGTAGGGATTGTCGGTCGAATAGGGGATGTATCGCGCTTAAGCCCGGCCCCTTTTTTCGGAGACTGTGCCCACATAGAGGCTACTACGAGGGCCATCACGAACATGAGTGCCCAATGTAGCCCACGAAAGCCGTGTTTATCGGAATTGTTGTTGTGCATTTTTATTTTCGAAGCCATTCGGGATGCTCAAATTCGCAGTCAGCCCAATTATCTTCGATTTTGACGTATGTGTCGCGGATTTTCTTAGAGAGCCATTCTTTCACCATTTTCTGCTTTGCAGAGGCTTCATACATCCCCTTAATTGTCTGATAATCTTCAGAGAGGGTAGCCTTGTGGGCAGGGATGCGGTTGGTGAGCTTAACGAGGGCAACGATGTCGCGGTCGCGTTTAGGATCCTTCATGATGAAGGCTTCAGAGATGTCGCCAACTTGCATGTTGTTGACAACTTTGGCAACTTCCTGGGGAAGGTCTTTCATCTCAAAACGGGTTGTGCCGCTTGCCGAGTTGACCATACGGCCGGAGTTGTTGCGGGTGTCTTTATCTTGTGAGAGCACGGGGGCAGCTTCTTCGAAAGTGAAGCGCTTATGAGTTACGATGTTAGCTCTTACAGAGTCGAGGCGATGGATAGCTTCGGTCAGGGCTTCGTCGGAAACTTTCGGGCGGAGCAGGATGTGGCGGGTGTTTACGCGGTCGCCACGCTTTTCGATGAGCTGGATGATATGGTAGCCATACTGAGTTTCAACGATTTTCGATACTTTCTTAGGATCGTTGAGGTTGAAAGCTACGGCTGCATACTCGGGCTCGAGGTGGCCACGGCCCATGAAGCCGATTTCACCGCCGCGCACTGACGATCCGGGGTCTTCGCTATAGAGAATTGCGAGGGTAGAAAATTCGGTTTCGCCCTTGGTTACACGTTCGGAGTATTGGCGCAGACGCGATTTGATGTCGTCAATTTCTTCTTGGGGAATCTGGGGATTGATGGTAATAATCTCACATTCAACCTGCAGGGGGATGAAGGGGATAGAGTCGGCAGGCAGCTTAGAGAAATAGCGCTGCACATCGCTCGGGGTAACTTTCAGGTCCTTGGTGAGGGAGCGCTGCACTTCCTGGATGCGGTATTGATTGCGCATTACGTCGGAAATTTGGCTGCGGAATTCTACCATCGGCTTGCGGAAGTATTCTTCAACTTTCTCTTTGCTGCCGAGGTTGGTTACGAGATAGTTGATACGCTGGTCAACGGCCATTGAGACCATAGATTCCTGCACTTCAACAGTGTCGATGTCGGCCTGATGTAGGAATAGCTTCTCGATAGCTAATTGCTCCGGGATAACGCAGTAGGGGTCGCCGTTGACGGGCGTTTTTTCATAGAGCATCTGCTGATATTGCTCTTCGATTTCGCTTTTGTAGATAGGCTGGTCGCCGACCATCCATGCTACTTCTTCGATTATATTGTTGCCGGAGTTTCCGGGGGCGCCGAGCGAGGCGATTGCTACGCCGGCGGCAGCCAGAATAGGCAGGATAATTTTCTTACTCATGTGTGAATAACGTATTTTACGCAAAGTTACACTTTCTTTTTCAAACAGCGATGTTAATAGTATGTAATTTTGTTATTTAAGCTGAAAAACATTAACTTTGCATAGTTGACAAACCAACAACGACATAATCGGAACGTAAATCCCCCCTGCCATGAAGTTCCTCTATACGATTATCTTTACCATAATTCTATCGCTTTCTTGTAATGCTGCCCATTTTACAACAAGTGATGTAAATAAAGCGCTTCACCAATTAGACAAAGAGTTGGAGCGCTGCAATGTCTATAAAGAAAAACGAGCTTTTCATTTAGACTCGTTGAAGGAGGCTCGTCGCAATCTGGCTAAGGGCGATTCGTTGGCATGGCTTAAGCTGACGATGGATATCGCGCAGGGTTACAATGCTTATAATAACGATTCTTCACTGATTTATTATACAGAGGGTTATGATAGAACGCGCTTAATGGCGCCCAGTCATAAGGGCTCTGAATTTGGGGCGCAACTCGACTCACTGAGGATCCTGTTTCGTGCTCGCAGAGCTACATATATTTCGCTGGCAGGATTTATAGATGATGCTGTTAAGGAATATGCCGCGGTCGACACTACGGAGATGTCGCCGAGCCTGCGCGCAGAATATTACGACGCAGGTCGACAGATGTTTTCGTATATCGCGTCGTATTATGGCAATTTTTTCGAGACGCATGAATATTGGATGAATCATTCGATTCATGCTCAGCGGCGACTGCTGTCGCTACTCAATCCTCAGAGCGAGAAATATAAACTGAATTTGGGTGAATATTATTATAACATTCATGAATATGCTAAGAGTAGGCAGGTGTTGATAGATTTGATGTCGAGCCTGAATAGGGAGACGTCGATGTATGCCGTAGCTACTCATATTTTGGCATCAATAGCCCATTTTAATGGTGACAGAAATGAATATCTCTATTACCTTACTCAATCGGCAATCGCCGATATGCGCCATGCAACGCTCGAAGTGGTGTCGCTGCAGGAATTAGCCGGAGAGCTATATCAGGCTGGGGATGAGGAACGTGCCCATAAATATATTTCTGAGGCGCTGAATAGCGCTGTGGAGAGCCGTGCGTCGGTCAGGATGATGCAGACTACCGAGCTATTGACCATCGTAGAGGAGGACCACAATGCGCAGATAGCTCATTGGCACACTTTGATGATGATTATAAATGCGATTTTCGGTGTGCTGATAATCGCGCTTATCGTCTCATTCTTCTTCCTGCGCAAGCAGATTAATCGCTTGGCGCGCTTGAAGCAGGAACTTCAGGGAGCGAATAAAACTAAGGATGTATATATCAGTCAGTTCCTGTCGTTGTGCTCTGTGTATATGGACAAGGTGAAGCAGCTCTGCAATCTTGCCAACCGAAAAATTGCAGCCGGACAGATTGAGGACCTGTATAAAATTACGAAATCCGGGAAATTCATTGAGGAGCAAAACGTTGAATTCTATAAGGTTTTCGATGATGCATTCCTGCATATTTATCCCAACTTTGTTGAAAACGTCAACAAGCTTTTGCGGCCGGAGGAACAAATAGTGATGGCTGATGGCGAAATGCTCAACTCCGACCTGCGAATCCTGGCTTTTATGCGCCTTGGCATTGATGACACTAATCGTATTGCTCAGATTCTAAACTTCTCGGTCAACACGATTTACGCCTATCGCAACCGTCTACGCAACCGTGCTATCGATCGCAATACCTTCGAAGCCGACATAATGAAAATCGGCAACCTCGAATAATCATCCCTCTCACCCCCTACAGCTTCTCGTCAATTAATTCAATCGTAAACGGAACCGCTACCGGTAGCTTGAACCAACAATGGTCGTCAGCTGCACGTGTCAAAATATTTTTGCCAAATATATTAGATTTGAATATAATAAATTCATTTTCAGGCATATCATCGAGGAACTCTATTTCCACTAATGATTTCTCCGGAAGTAGAATCGGCTCCTGAAATGTGTAGACAAACGCGTTGTCGACCACCTTGTCTAATGAATAATCTATTATGATGGGTTGATGCAGTATGTTGATGTACCCATATCGTTCAAATCCGTGATTCTTAGATGTTTTGTCGAGAGCATCGTAAATATTTATTCGGAATCGCAGCTGCTTTAGCGGGTATAACAGATTGCTTCCTTTTGATTTATAGATGCTATCTCGTTGTGCAAGTTCTTCCGCAGATACTGAATATGGGATACACTGCAATGTAATAGATGATAACCATGTGCGATGTTTCTCTTTCCCGACTTCCCATGCATAACATGTGCCCTTGCTTTCATGGAACGCTGTTTTGAGTATTCCTCCGGAATGTCGTTTCCCCTTTTTGAGGATTTTAGCCTTTTTGGCCGGAGAAACATTGACTTCGTTTAATGGGTATGTTTTGGGAACAAGTTGAAACTTTAACGTGTCGACTTTACAATCTATATTTGCAAGTGGGCAGATCAAGCGTTCATAACCAATCGATGAGATTATCACGGTGTCGCCCAATGATTTCTGCCCCATTTTCATTGACCCTATACCGTTCTCATCCGCCAACATGCCGGCCGAGAGATGCTTCATGTAAGCGGTGCTATATGGGATACCTTTATCGGTTTGGGCATCTACAATCCTAATACATTCATCCCAAACTTCACCGTTTACAGACAGCGTAAACAACCAATTAATCGCCAAAATCGCGACCAAACACAGCCATCTACAGCCACCTTTATTTGCCTTAATTGTTCGCATAGCATTTTATGCCTATTGTGATGTTAGTCGGAGATTACCCAGCGGTCGATGTTGCGGGTTTTCGATGAGAAGTTGATGCCAACTTTTACGAGACGGTGATTGTCTGTGGCGAATGGCAGGGCGTAGTTCTTGTCGTTGATCTGCGCAAGCGCTTCTTCTGCGGTGCCATCAAGCTTAAATTCCATGACGTAAGTGTAGTCGTTAGTTTGCAGCACTAAGTCGATGCGCCCTTCAGAAGTGTGATACTCCGCTTTGACGTAGAAGCCCATCAGCTTTGTGACGATGAACAGTACGTTCTGATAGTGATTCTCAAGGTCTTTGACTAACTCGTAGGGGGTATCTGCAAACAGAGATGACAAACGTTTGAGAAAGTCATCGACTTTCCCCGCACGAATCTCTTTTACAAAGTTTGTGATAAAAAACGCCGCCTGAGTGTTATCTATAGAGGCATAGTTGGGTAACAAAAATTTCAGAAAGCCATTCTCTACCTCTTTATTCGGGAATCCAAGGGTGTATAATCCAAATTCAGGGTCGTAGTCCTTAATTGTCAGATATCCGCTTTGGTAGATTACCGGAATAGGATTTGTAGACTGCGAATCCACACTATTGAGCACATCTGCGTCGACCACGGATGTTGCCATCTGCTCCAGATTGTAGTTATGCTTTTTCAGCAAATATACGAGGTATGACGGAGTGCCGGTTTCAAACCAATAGCTTTTAATTTTATTGCTTTGGAAAGTGCACAATATGCTGAACGGATTATACATTCCAACGGAATCTTCACAAAAATGGTAGCCGTCATAATTTACGCGTAGCACTTCTCGCACTTCATCATAAGAGCGTTGCATTACAGATGCCAAGCGCTGAATATACGGCACAAAAACCGTGTCGAGTTCTTCGTCGGTAATGCCACAAATTGTAGCAAAACGATTATCCATTGAGATGTCGTACAGGTTGTTTAACCCGCTGAATACGCTGACCTTGCTAAACTTAGTGACTCCGGTAAGTAGCGCAAATTGTATATAGCCGTCAAGATTCTTCAGCACGCTATAAAACTGCTTCAACACCTCGCGCTGACGTTCTTGCACATCCGGATTATCTATCTCCTCAAGAATAGGCTTGTCGTATTCGTCAATAAGAATAACTACATTTTGCCCGGTGACTTCTTTAGCGCGTTCTATAACATTCGCAAAACGAACGCCAAATGTGTTTTCAGATGGCGTCAGATCATAGACCTTTTCCCATTTGCCTAAAGCGTTGTTAAGAATAGAATCGAGGCTTTGCGGATCTCCTCGTTTTATGAGATTTAAATCGAGGTGAAGCACCGGATACTTTATCCAATCCTTTTCGAGCTTCTCAATGGCCAAGCCTTCAAATAGCTCTTTTCTTCCTTCAAAATAGGCGTGGAGCGTTGATTGGAGCATGCTTTTGCCAAAACGACGAGGACGCGACAGGAAGTAGTAGCTTCCTGTGTTAACTAACTGGTATAATAACGCAGTCTTATCAACATAAAGATAACCTCCGTTACGCAACTTTTCAAAGTTTTGTACGCCAATCGGCATATTCTTTAATGCTTCCATATCAACAGATTGAATTGTATATGCAAAGATGATAAAACTTTTTTAGAATTCAAAATTTAATAGGCGCAATCAAGCATTTTAATAGGCGCTATTAAGCGTTGGTGGAAAGCATGGCGAGGAAGGTGGCTTCGTCGATGATGGGGATGCCGAGTGAGGCGGCTTTTTCGCGTTTGGCAGGGCCCATATTGTCGCCGGCAAAAACGTAGTCGGTTTTCTTGGAGATGGATGATGCATTTTTGCCGCCGTTGCGCTCGATGATGTCTTTGTATTCTTCGCGCGAATGATGGGTAAATGTGCCGGAAATTACGAAGGTTTTTCCTTGCAGGAGGTCGGTCTGCCCTTCAGTAGATTCTTCGGGCATAGCCATTTGCAGTCCGGCTTGGCGTAGACGTTCTACGATTTCGCGATTTATCGGGTTCGCAAAATATTCCGTAACACTTTCGGCAATCTTCGGACCGATATCCTTTGTGGCTGCCAATTCGGCAGGCGATGCTGCCATGAGGCGGTCAATATCCGGGAAGGCTTTTGCGAGTTTTTTAGCAACGGTGTCGCCAACAAAGGGGATGGATAGCGCGAAAATTACGCGGTCGAAGGGCACTGAGCGCGATGCCTCCAGTCCGTCCATTACTTTCTGAGCTGAACGCGGGCCGAATCCTTCGAGTGTTTGAAGTTTTTCGAGAGTGAGATCATATAAGTCGGCGATATTACGCACTAATCCCGTTGCAAAAAGTTGGTCGGCGGTTTCTTCGCCGATGCCGTCGATGTTCATCATTTTGCGCCCGACAAAGTGCTCTACACGTCCTGCAATCTGGGGCGGGCAGCCGAACTTGTTGGGGCACTGCCATGACGCTTCACCCTCAACTCTGACGAGCGGCGAACCGCATACCGGGCAATGACTTACAAACTCGATCTCCTTGGCGCCGGGTTGTCGGCCGGATTCCTCTACGCCGGTGATTTTCGGAATAATTTCGCCCCCCTTCTCTACGTAGAGCATGTCTCCATCGTGGATGTCGAGCGAGCGGATAATATCTTCGTTGTGGAGCGATGCGCGTTTTACTATTGTTCCGGATAGCAATACCGGTTCGAGGTTTGCTACCGGAGTAATGATTCCCATACGTCCTACTTCGAACGACACATAGCGGAGCTTTGTGCAGGCATGTTCGGCTGCAAATTTATAGGCGATAGCCCAGCGAGGCGACTTCGCTGTATATCCCAGATTGAGTTGCTGGCGCAGGCTGTTAACCTTGAACACAAGGCCGTCGGTGGCTACCGGCAGTTCTCTACGAGCCGTGTCCCAATAGTTGATAAATTCGTCAACCGCCTCCAGCGAATGTAGTACCGTCATAATATCCGACACCTTGAAGCCCCATGAGCGAGCCGCCATCATGTTGTCGTAATGGTTGTCGTAGGGGAGTTCCGGCCCGAGAAGGTAATAGAAATATGCATCCAGACCTCGGTGGGCAACTTCGCGAGAATCAAGGGTTTTCAGTGTGCCTGACGCTGCATTTCTGGGGTTGGCAAAGAGGGGCTCTTCGTTAAATTCTCGTTCCTTGTTGAGACGCTCAAATTCTTTCCACGGCATCAAAATTTCGCCGCGAATTTCAAACATATCGGGCCATCCTGAGCCTTGCAGCTGCAGAGGAATGGAGCGGATAGTTTTAATGTTTTCGGTGACGATATCGCCGCGTTCACCGTCGCCACGGGTTACGGCTCTCACCAGTCGACCATGCTCGTAAATCAGAGAAATCGAGGTGCCGTCATATTTCATCTCTCCCACAATTTCGAAGCCGTCACCTCCGAGTCCGCTTCTAACACGCGAGAACCAGTCGTCAACCTCCTCGATCGAGTAGGTGTTCGATAGCGATAGCATCGGATAGATGTGGGTTGTCTGTTCAAATCCGGCTGTGAGGTCGGAGCCAACGCGCTGAGTTGGGGAATAAGGGTCGGCCATCTCCGGGAACTCCTTTTCCAGAGCCTCCAATTCTTTCATGAGCATGTCAAACTCCTTGTCGGAAATTTCAGGAGCATTCAGCACATAGTAATTGTAGTTATGACGATTCAGGGTGTCGCGCAAGTCGAGGAGGCGCTGTTGACGGTCGTTCATCGTGGGTAAGATGGGGGATGATTTATAAGGTTAATAGATGGTTGAGGGCGCGCAGGGTGTTGCAGAGAGTTTGCGACCAGTAGGAGCGGAAATCTTCAGCTATGGAACCGAGCGCCAGGTTGACGGTCTCATCGGTGGTGTCGCGGATAGTGTTGATGAAGTTGTAGAACACTTGGAACATGTCGGCCAAGCCCTCTGAAATTGACGCCGAAACCGGAGTGTCGGAATATTTCATATCCTCTTCAAACACTTCGAGATATACGTCGTCGGGCCCGAGAAGCTCTTCAACATTGCGGCGCACAGCGTCGTAATAGTCTTCGTCGAGGGCCTGATTGATATAGAAATCTTCCTGTTCGAAGGTGTCAGACAGGGGAATGTCGTTTGCTGAGATGTAGAGGCGCGGGAGCAGTTTCAGCATCTGGCGGATGAAATCTTCGCGCTCTGCTTCGCGTGCATTTTCAACTGCACGACAAAATTCATCGCACAGTCCTACAAAAACTATAGCGTTGGAATCCATAATTCAGTGGTTTGATATTCTTAATAACAGCCGAGGCTATGATTGCGTTTATCCTTGACTGTAAAGCGAATGTTCGTTGATGTAATTTGCAACTTGCAAGGGGATTAAGGTGTCGGTGGGCTCCCCGGCGGCAATCGCGGCTCTGACCTGAGTGCTGGAAATGGGATATAGCTTGGCATCCATCGGGGTTGCACCGCTATCGGGCGTTGGCAGCGGATAGCCATCGCGCGGATAAACTATGGGGGCATAATCGCGAAGAATCGCTTCATAGCTGCGCCATCGAGTAAAGCATGCCCAATTGTCGGCACCGATTATCAGCCTGAATCTATCGGCAGGATGCTTCTGCGACAGCCTGTTGAGGGTGGCGATGGAATAGGATGGGCGGGGCATTGATAGCTCAATGCCCGATGCTTCAAGTTCGGGATAGGGCGCGCACGCTAATCTTAGCATTTCGAGGCGCTTAGCATCATCGATGAGCGCCTGGGGGTTCTCCTTCAGCGGATTTAATGGCGAGACAACCATCAGCACCTTGTCGGCCAATCGGCGAGCTACAACCTCGCGCGCTAATGCGATATGTCCGTTATGCACGGGATTAAATGAGCCTCCGAAAACGCCGATTACCATATTGTTGTGAGAAAGTCGAACAGTAAGATTATTTGCCGATGAAGTTGCGCATTATCGTCTCAACCTCCTTGATGGCGCGGTCGAGATCGTCGTTGGTGACAACATAGTCGTATTTCGGGCGGAAGGATAGCTCGTATTCCGCACGGCTAACGCGCTGGTCGATCGACTCCATAGAGTCGCTGCCGCGGTTAATGAGGCGGCGGCGTAGCTCTTCGATGCTTGGGGGCTCGATAAACAAGGCCATTGCCTTGTCGCCAAACTGCTGCTTGACGTTCACTCCACCGCATACATCAATATCCAAGATTACGTTGTGACCTTCAGCAACACGCTGTTCAATCTCGCTGCGAAGGGTGCCGTAATAGCGGCCGGGATAAACCTGTTCATATTCTACAAACGCACCTTCGGCGATCAATTCCTTAAACTTGTCGTCGGAAAGGAAATGGTAATGCACACCATCCACTTCCCCTTCGCGAGGCTTGCGGTTTGTAGCAGACACGGAGAACTGGAGGTCCAGCTCGTTGCGGTCCATAATATCACCGATAATTGTTGACTTTCCGCAACCGGAGGGAGCGGAAATTATTATAAGTTTACCTGCCATTGCGTTTTAACTTAAATGGTTACGGGAACTGCATCTTTTTGCGGAAATAGCCTTGCCCAATAGGGCGTTTTCTGCCATTTCCATTCTTCACCACAAATATACTGAAAATCTCCGAAACTACAACAACTAACCTCTCCCAAAG